>CACXUA010000007.1 GCA_902770725.1 uncultured Bacteroidales bacterium
GTTGATGCCGTAGCTGCTGCCGTTGAGCGTGCCGCGCACGCTCCATCCGTAAGGCTTGTAGGTCTTCTTTTCTATGCCACCATGATTGACCTGAGTGGCGGATACAAGTTCGAAGTCAGGATTGACAAGCAGGGAGTCCGTCAGAGTCTTCTCTTGTTTGCGAAGAGCATCGGGGAAAACGGTGACGCGAAGCTTTGCTGCGCCATAGGGAACGAGGTCGATGTTCTTTGGTATGCCGGAGAATACGATATATTCAGAAGCCGGCAGTACGGGATTGTAGCGGTTGCTCTCCACAGACCATGTGATGGGGCGGACGGGCAGGCTGACTGAAAGCGGTGTGCCGTCGAGGTCGAAGGGATAAGCATTCTGGAGCTTCTCCTGATTGACGTTGAGGGTGAGTGTCTCGGCATCGGTGTTGAGGGCATAGTTGAATGAGCCGTTTGGCTTCATGCTCCAGCATTTAAAGCCGTCGCCAGGCACCTTGCCGTTCATGTTGCTATAGGTGTTCGTATCTTCGGTAACAGTTGTAGGAACAGGATATGCCATGAGCAGGGGCCCGCACTCCACATACTTTCCTTGTCTATCGGCAGCCTCTACGACGGTTGGGGTCAAGGTGAAGAAGAGCGTCACAACGTCGCCATCCTTCCAGTCACGTTCCAAAGTCGCGAACGTCCCAGTCCTGAATCCTCCATCGACAGGGCTTCCATTTATTTTGACCTCATATTGCTTGCACCATCCAGGTATGCGGAAGACGAAGGGGAAGTGCGTCTGTTCCGGCAGGGAAAAGCGGAAGGTGATGTCGCTGCTGAAGGGGTAATACGTCTCTTCTGCGATGTGACATTGAGTCTCGCCTACCTTGAAGTCTATTTCGCTGGGGGCGTACATTGCTGCGACGATGGCTTCGTTCTGGCCTCGCATCCAGAGACGTGAGGCGAAGTTGGGCATCATGCGATGCATGTTACCGGCACAGCACTCGGTCTCATGGGTGGGTCGGTAGGCCATCCATGTCGAGCCACGCTTGAACTTGTTGTTGTCGGAGTTGCCTGTGCAGATGACTTGGTTGACGGACGAGAAGTACTGCACAGCATCGAAGTTCGAGGTGACGGCACCTGGTGCGGCGTTGAAGATGGCGCGCTCTATGCGGTCAGCCCATTCTGCCTGGCCTGTTGCGGCGAGGAAATAGCCGAGCGACCAGGTGTAGTCGGTGATGTCGCACGTCTCGTGAGCCACATCGATGTCTCGTCCCTGCACATATTCAGCACTGGTGGGCACACCATCGGGCAGAAGATGGTCGCGTTCGAGCTTCCTTTCCGCATTCATTGCGATGTCGAGATACTCTTGCTTGCCCGTGTAAGCGTAGAGCAGTAGGGGAATCTTGAGCATCTCGCAATAGGTGACGCCATGCAGGTGGATGAACTCATCGCTGCCAGCATCGGTCTTGTCGAACTCGAAGCCACCTGTGTTGTAGGCCGTCTCGGCTTTAGTAAGGAAGCTTCTCGTGCCGCTTATGCCGTAGTACCAGAGCAAGCCTTCGAGGTTGAGGATGTGGCGTCGACCTTTCACGAGGTCGTCGTTCGACATCGAGCTGTAATTCCTTCGCAGTGCCGCCTTGAGTGTTGCTGGCGTGTTGTGCACGTCGGCATAGGCTTTCATGGCTCTCCAGAAGACTGCTTGTGGCCAGAGACTGCTGATGACGGAGGAGCCCAGCCTGCCGTTGGATTGTGGATGCGCGAGTGTGTATTTGATGCCTGCCTCGCCTTTCGTGATGAGTTCCTCGTCGTCGAGCAGGTAGCCCAGTCGCAGCAAGCCGTCGGTATAGTAGGCAGTCTGCTCGTATCGCCACCAGTCCTGTCCGTAGTCGCCATTGCGAGGTATCTCGCCAGCCCAGAGGCAAGTGTTGTAGGGATAGGAGAGGGCTTCAGGATGTCCTGTCAGTCCTGTCTTCTGACGCTCGAGGAACTCCAGGAGCCAACCCTTCGGTGTGATGTCTGCAATGAGTCCTTCCTGAAAAACAAACTCAGCTCGGGTAGCAAGGCTAAGTGCCAGCGCTGCTAGCAAAAGGTAGCATCTCTTCATATATAATAATGTATGGTTTCGACTGCAAAGATACGAAGAAGCGCAGACAAAAGCAAAAAAAGTGTGTGTCAGCTTGACGCAAAAGGAGAAAAAGTGTAATAATGTGGCAGAATTCACATGTAGTCGCACACAAATTATAAGGACAAGATTGTCTTTGCAAGACGCGAATGCCGCTTTGTAGGCTTCTCTGTCCGCCCAGTTCGGAAGCAATAATCCCAGTCCTTTTTATGTTAACGGAATTGGAGGACTGCAGTCCTCCGAAAATTTCCCAATAGGAGGACTCGAGTCCCACCACGGTGGGACTCGAGTTTTTCTGTGGTGGGACGAGCGTCCTCCCACGGTGGGACTGGCTTAGTCGCAGTAGTTGATTTGTTCTTCGTAACGGTCGAAGGGCAAATCCTCTGTGACACCAGCCTTGCGCAAGGCAGCCAAGATAATCTCTTGCTCCTTGGGTGAGAGGGATAGCGTGCCGTTTCGACGCTCATAATAGGCATTCCGGCCGAACTTCCCAATCAGGGCTCTCATGAAGGTCTGGTACTGACCTGGGAACATCTTCCTCTGGAAACCCGTGAATCCATAAGCGTACCTGACGGGTTCGCTGGTGCGATAGAACTTGCATTTGGCTGTTTTCGTGCACTTCTTTGGGCTGATGAGTTGCAGGTAGGTCTCGCTCTCCTGAAGCTCAGCAAAAGCCAGTTGGTGCAGACAACTTGCTGCCATCGGGCAGTCCTCGTGCATGCAGACGGCAAAGTCCGCAGGCAGAGTGGTATAGTTTTTCCTTGCCATATTTGTATTGTATTTGTGGTTATCAACGGTTACGCTGCTGCCTTTCTCTATCTCCAGGCGCTGAAGTTTGTTATCTTGCTGCGGAAGTCGCCTGTCTCCTGCAGGGGGAAGACGAGGGTGCGCATGATCTTGTAGGTGCTCTTCTTGTTGTCGGTACTGGAAGAGATAGCCATCGCGACTGAAGCCAAGCATGCCCTTGATGGGGTCGGAGAGGTAGAACGTGCTTCGCTCGCTCGTGCAGAGCACAGTTCCGGGCTTCTCATCAGCCCATTCGATGGTGAACTCGACGGTGTAGGGATAGCCAATCTGGTGAATATTGAATATTGAATATTGAGGATTGAAGATTTGTGTCTTTGGCTTCAAGTCGATATGGCTCACCATGCTCTTGCGGCCTATCTCGTCTGCGAGAGGTCCATCGCTGAGCATGCTGGCAAAGCTTGTCCATTCGGCATAGGCTGCATCTGTGGTGTCGCGAAGGGCGTGCCAGCACTTCTCGCTGACGACCTGCATGGCAGGCAGGATGCGATCGTGGCAGTCACCAACGGAGATGCCGTTCTTGATGAAGTCGTTCCACAGCGCAAACATGCCGCCGTCGATGAGCGGGTCTTGATGGTCGAAGCGCTTGTTGCGAATGAGTGGATGCGGCAGGCACGATGTAGATGAAGGCATCGGGGATGGAAATCATGTGGAAGCCCTGCTTGTGCATCTCCGTAGGATCAGCATAACCATTGTACCAAAGGCTCATCAGCACACCGTCGGAAGGCACGGGTGTCACACCTTTTGCATGGGTCAGGCTTCCCCAGAAGACAGGTTGCTTGCCGTATTTCTTGACCTCGTCACAGAGGTGCACAATGAGTTCACGGAAGCGCTCGCAGATGGCAGAGTCCTTGTTGCTGTACTCGTCCGTTCCGATATGGAAGCGGGGGCAGCAGAAGACAGGGTCGGGACCACCGAGGTACTCGGCATAGAGGCTGTCGAGGAAAGGAATGAGTTCAGGGTTCTCGAGGTCGAGGTGAGCATCGTCGTACTTCTTGGCTGCCAGCGAAGGACGGAAGTGCGTGAAGGCAAGGCTGTGGGCAGGCACGTCGAACTCAGGGATAATCTCCACACCCATCTTCTCGGCATAGCGGATGAGGTCGCGCATCTCCTGCTTCGAGTAGCTGCCGTCGATGGCGGTAAGGCCGGGGAAGAAGTCGCTCTCCATGCGGAAGGCAGCGTAGGTGTCGTCCCAACTGCTCTCAAATTGGTCAAAGAATCCATTGTCGTTGAGGTGCAGCTGGAGCGTGTTCATCTTGTAGTACGACATCACATTCACGAGCGAATAGAGGTAGCTCAACGGATAGAACTTGCGTCCCGCGTCAATCATGAATCCGCGAATGGCGTAGTCGGGCTTGTCGGTGATGGTGAGGCAAGGAAGCGTTCCCTTTGTAATCACGCCAGCATTGTTCTTCGCGAAGTGCGTGTCCTTCATCTGGAGCAACGTCTGCGCTCCCCACAAAGCTCCTTTAGGCGTGGAGGCTTGGACGGTGATGCCCTTCGGACTGATAGTCAAACGATAGCCTTCGTTGCCAAGAGACCCCCCGACCCCCTTTAGGGGGAGCTTCTTGGCTTCCTTTTGGGGGAGAAGGGAGAGGAAGATGGAAGAGCTTGTGCCTTTCTTTTGCAGAGAGGCTGGAGCATTCCATGCTTTCCCCAAATACTCTGCCACAAATTGCAGCGAGGCATCGTTGTAGGTGACATTCGTGATGCTCGACACCTCGATGGTGCCCTCTGTTTGTTTCACCTCCTGAGCAGTCGGAATGCAAAGAGGTTGCGCTACTGCTTGTCCAATACCAAGGAAGAAGAGCAGCGAGAAGAGTTTAGTTTTGATGTTCATCGTTGTTAGGTTTTAGGGTTTATAATTTATAGTTTCTTTCCACAGATTTGCCCGAGTTTGCAGTACTCGCAGACCTTAGTGTCTGTAGTACAAGTAAAGGGCTTGTCGGGGTTGAAGATGTCGGCAAGTATCTCTTGCAGACCTGCCTTAAAGGCTTCGGCATGTTTGGCTCCAAAGTCATCAACCACAACTCCATCTATCTTGAGCGAGGGGGCGTAATCTGGTTTTGTAGCCTTAATAGGGAAGAAGAGGACGGGTTGGATGGGCAAAGAGGATTCCTTTCTCTCCATCTCGGCCAAAGCATAGAGGAAGGTCTGCAGATAGTATCTTTCGTGTTTTGCTGTCAGCCCCACCACATTCTCCATCTTCACCTTCTCGGGTTCGTGGGTACCGGTCTTGTAATCAACAACACGAAGCCTGCCGTCCATCTCGTCAATGCGGTCAATGCGGCCACCGACCTTAACTAAGATTGAAGATTGAAGATTGAAGATTGAAGAACGTTCTTCCTCTGCACCAATGATGCGGAAGGGCGTGTGCCGCACATCATAGTTTATGAGTTCCTGAAGATAGCGCAACAAGACATCGTGAGCGATGAGGGTGGTGCCCTTGTATTCATTGACCATTAACCATTGACCATTGACCATTGCTTTCTGGAAACGTTCCCGAATGACGGGCAAGCGGTCGAAATCTTCTGTTGGATGGAACCAAGAGACATCGAAGCTGACGTCGAGCATTGTTTCGAGTACCTTAGGCGCCTGAAGCATGTCGGCAGTAATGGTGTCTGTGCCAAAACGTTGTTGCAGCCACTCGTAGAAGAACTCCGCAGTGTCGTGGAAGATGTTGCCGATGATGTCGGCCGAGATGCCTTCCTCGGGGTCATCCTCTCGACGGATACGCAAGACATTGTTCAGGTAGAACTGCATCGGGCATTCCATGTAAGTGTTGATGGCAGAGGGACTGAGGGTGATGTGCTCGCCATCGGGCAGACTCTGTTCGTAGCGATGCCTGAGGTGTTGCATTACTTCGGATGTCTTCTCGACCACAATGGGCTGTGCCACCTTTGGCTTAGGCTCGCTTCTCAGCCAACGCGTCTTGATGGGAATGTTGGTCTCGGCAAGCATTTGTCTTAAGAAGCGCGACATCTCGTGCTGCACACCTTCGTTCGTACTCTCATTATAGACGCAGGTCAAGTGCTTGCAACGCTGGACAAGGCGGTAGAAGTAGTAGGCATAGACGGCAATGCGATGCTTTTGAGTCGTCATGCCGAAAGCTTCGCGAAGAGTCTCTGGAATGAACGAGTTGGCATAAGCGCTTCGTGGCAGATTGCCTTCCTCAACAGAAAGCAGGAGGAGGTGCTCGAAGTCCAAGCAACGTGTCTCGAGCATTCCCATCATCTGCATTCCTCTGTCGGGCTCGCTATGGAAAGGAATCTTTGTGCTCGACATCATTTGTCGCAGCAAACGTCGGAAAGTTCCTGGCAAGATGACGAGAGGATTATCTTTCTCTTGTATTAAGTCGCGAAGCAAGCATAGCGTCTTGTCAATGCGGAAGATGGTCTCGCTATAGAGTTGCTCGAAGAGGTTGGGCTCTTCTATCATAGCATAATGACGGGCAATCTGTCGGACAAGCGTAAGAAGCCATTCGAGCAGTTCTTCGGTATTGCTGCCATGATAGACCAGACAATCTTCTTCGTTAAGTAGTTCGAAGAGAGGCTGCCTTCTCAGCGTCTGCACAAAAGGATAGCGGAAGCGTTTGCGGTTGGTATCATAGCCATCAATCTGCAACTTCAGCAAAGCCATGATGATGCCATAGACGGGTGTGTCGGCAATAGGGAAGCCCATCGTAACGTTCACCTCGTTTGCCGATTCGGGAATGGCATGAAGGACGGGCTGCATCAAAGCTTCGTTGCAAAGAACGACGGAAAGTGAAGAGTTAAGAGTTAAGAGTGAAGAGTTAAGAGTGGAGAGAGGATTCTTTGTTTTTAATTCTTCATTTATATAAGTATTGACATATCTTGCTGCGGCATTATCTGTAGAGCAGGCAATGAAGGTAACATCCTTCAGGTGGCTGAAGTTGTCGAACTCCTCGATATCGCTGATGGCGTTGGGGAAGTTGCGAAGGTTCTGCTTCATGAAGTAGCCTGCCTCGAAGTCTTTCTTCGGATCGCAATAATAGATGTCGTAGTCCCAATAGAAACGAGCCTTGCCTTCTCGTTGGATGAGGCTCATCATGGCCTGTTCCACGTTGTTCAGGACATTGAAGCCAGCAAAGACGATGGCTCGCTTGCCCTCCAAGAGCTTCTGAACCATGCTATCGTCAGTCTGCATTTGTTCGATGACATGACGATAGAGTGCTCCTTCCCAAAGTTTGCCTTCGGAGAGAAGCCTCTCGTGCAAAAGTGTGTAAATCTCGAACATGTGTTCCCATGTTTTCAGGAACTTCTCTTGTAGTTTAGTGCTACTAGTCAAGGAGAAATGACCAAAGAAGCGTTTCAGCGTTTCTCGTTGATTGTCGTCGAGATAGTCGAGGTTCTTGAGACGCTCTTGGTCGGCGATGTTGGTGAAGATGGCTTGGGCGTTGGCAAGATGCTTGTCGATGTCGTCGAAATCTGCCATCAGCACTTCGCCCCAACTCCAGAACTCGTCGATGGTTTCGGTATAATCAGCCCCAAGCACTTCCTGCATCACGCCATAAAGTTGGCAGATACATTCGAGCTGGTCTGCAATTTGAATGGAGGTGAGGCTTTGGAAGAGGTCGCCCATCATGCAATAGCGGGGAGCCCAAACTGGTTTGTCGCTCAAAAGGGCAAACTCACGACTGAGGAACATACCAGCACGTTTGCCAGGGAAGACGACTGTCACATCACGCATATCGTTCGAGAAATGCGCAAGCATATCGGCAGCGATTATATTGAGAAAACTCTTCATTCTTAACTATGAACTATGGACTATGAACTATGAACTTGTACCGCTCTTTTCCTCATGACATACCAGATGTAGCCTTGCACGTTATGCTTCGGATACATTTGCTTCATGAGGTTCATGTATTCTTTTACCTGGTCGTAATAGAGGTGGTTGGGATGTCCGAACTTATAATCGATGACGGTAATGTTGCTGTCCTTCATCACGACTCTGTCAGGACGAAGCACTTGAGGCAGCCCCTTTTTCTTGTCAATGCTTGCAATGGCACATTCATTATAGATGATGTTATCCGGTTTGAACCATGATGCGATGAGAGGATTGCTGAAGCCTTCCTTGATGCTCTCGACGATGACATCCCAGTCCTTGTCTTCACCAACGATGCCTTCTTGACGAGCTTGCATGAGCATTTCGTCGAATTGGCCAACATCATTGATGCGGCTTAGCACTTCGTGCATACGTTTGCCAACCTCTCGCCCAGAAAGCTTGATGTCTGTTGTCTCTTGTCCATCCTCGTCGGCCTGTTCTTTGAGATAATCTTGAGCCAGATTACTCTGCTGGAAGTAGAGCGCAGGATTTCTTGTCACGACCTTCACGTCGATGGCATCTTTCTCTTGATGTTCGAGGCGCAGTCGATTCAGGTTCTTCTTGTCCTCATGCTTGACTTCTGTAAGAGGAGAGCCTGTCTCGTAATAGAAGACCTCTTCGCTCGTGTCATTCTCGTCATTGCTAAGTGTCGAGTAGATGAGTTCGCCAGCGGTATTTGCTTTCGTCTTGCCCCAAACATATAGATTGGCGATGGCGCGTGTGAAAGCAACATAAAGCGTGTTGAGTGCATCGACGCGTCGTTCCAGGTGTTCCTCTTCATAATCGGGAGCAAAGACAGATGTCCTGACAGCTTTTGATTGGATGGAAATGGGCAAGGCACCAAGTTCATTGAAAGGAGTCTCGTTTGTCGAGCACCAAAGCACGTCGCCCTGTCTGTCCCTTTCGATGTCCCAATGACTGAAAGGCAACATGACGGTGTGGAACGCCAACCCTTTCGACTTATGGATGGTGATGATGCGAACGCCATTCCCTGTCGAACCGGTCACGGAACATTTGCTGAGCTTCTCGTCCCAAGCCGTGAGGAAGGTCTGAATGTCGGGAGCAGCAGCACTGCGAAGGTGGTTCTGCAGCTCGTCGAAGAAGGTCAGCGCATAGACATCTTCGTTCTCTATATTGCCAAGCGAGAAGATGCGCCACAGCCTTTCTGTAAGCAGATAGAGTGGTAATTGCAACAAGTCGTCTTTGCCTTCTGTGAATTCCTTTGGCAAGACGTCATCGACCTCTTTCCTGGCAACATCTTGGATGGTCGTCTCTTCCTTTCCGAGCACATCTCGAAGATAATGGAGCATCAGGTATTTCTCGGAAATCTTGTCTGTGTGTTGCTTGTCGATAAGCAATCTCAGGGCTGCCACAATCATTTGAACGCAGGTTGAGGCTTCGAGCAGAAATGCTTCGTCGCTGACAAGATTGATGTTGGGAGCATAGAGGCTGAATCCGTCGATGAGTTGCCGAGCCATTAGGTTCGTTCGGACCAGAATGGCAATCTGGCCGAGGTCGAGACCGCCTTCCTGCAACCTTCGAATCTGCTCTGCCATATCCACGACGGTATCTTGGATGTAATCGTCTGTCTCTTTATAGAGCTTCACCCTTACAAATCCTTTACCGTCTTTCTTTTTTGGCTTTTGCTCAACATCCGAATAGATGCTTTTCAGCTTGATGGGGGCATCGGGCTTTATATCGTCGAGCTTTTGAGCGGCGATGGGGAAGAAGGCATTGTTGAAATCGACAATGACTTGATGGCTTCGGTGATTGATGTCGAGTGGCTTGGGTTTGATATTGAAGCGTCTGAGTTCGGGCTCGCTCTCTATGCCGTAGAGAATCTTCCAATCTCCGTTTCGCCAACGATAGATGCTTTGCTTGATGTCGCCAACCAACAAACCTTTCCCGCCTGAAGCGAGTTTCTCGAAGAGCAGTTTCTTGAAGTTCTCCCATTGCATCAGACTGGTGTCCTGAAACTCGTCAATCATCACATTATTGATGAATGTACCAATCTTCTCGAAAATGAATGGCGCATCGCTTCCCTCAATCATTTTGCTGAGAAGGGCTGGGGTAGAGCTGAGCGTGAAACGACCTGCATCGCCTTCAATTTCGCGAGCTCGCTGGTCAATGTATTCCAAGAGCCGAAGCGGTCCAAGATGCCGCAACGCCAAAGTTGCGGAGAGGTATTCTTTGCGGCGTTCCTCATAGAGGCTGACGAACTCAGCAAGACGAGCCTGCAAGTCGAAAGCGTTTGGACCTTGAACCTTGAACCTTGAATTCAAGACAGACTTCCCCGGTCCTTCGCTTTCCATTTCACGAGCCTTCAAGAGGAACGAATAGAGGTTCTTTCCGTAACTGATTTGGCTGTAGTCGCTAATCTGGCTCATCACCTCGTCCACAGCTTCTTCCACCTCTTTCTTGGCACGATTCCTGATGGCCATCATCTTGTTCTTGAAGTTCTTGATGACCTCGGCATCGCTGATGCGCTTCAGTTCAGCCTCGCTTCTGCGCTGATAGTCCTCTTTGAAGATATTGGTGGCAAAGTCCTTGAGTGGCCCTGCAATGTCCCATTTGTCGCCGCTGTCCAATTGTTCGCGGATGTAGCCCAGCACCCAATCCTTCACATCATGCCTGCTATCCATCGTGTCGATGAGGCTGTCCACAGCACTCTCAATGATTTCGTCATGCGAAAGTTCCACTTGCAGGTTAGCAGCCAAGCCCAACTCGCGAGCCATGTTGCGGAGGATGCTCTGGAAGAACGAATCGATGGTCTCGACGCGGAAATGCGAGTAGTCACGCAGAATGGCAGTCAAGGCTTCTCCGGCTTGCATGCTGACTTGTTCTTTTGTAATGGGAGTACCCATCTCGTCGAAGCGTTCCATGATAGCGTCGAGATAGGGCTTAGCATCCTCCAGCCCCATCTTCAGCCCATAGAGAGTTTCCAGAATGCGGCTCTTCATCTCGGCCGTCGCTTTGTTCGTGAAGGTAACGGCCAGCGTTTGCTCGAACCCTTTTCCTGCATCCGGTTGCAGGAGTTCCATAATGTATTCCACGGCCAGAGCAAATGTCTTGCCTGAACCTGCTGAAGCCTTGTATATTCTGAGAAGTTGTTTCATGAAACGCTGTTTTTCGCTCTTTCGTATGCAAAGATACTAAAAAAAGTTGTACCTTTGCAGCGCTTTACGCAGAAATGCGTCAAAAAACAGAACTCTAAACACGAAACACTAAACTTTAAACTAATAATGGGTGGTTATTTAGTAAGCGATACACGAAAGGTGACGACTCACCGTCTCATTGAAATGAAGGAGCAGGGACAGCAGATTGCCATGCTCACATCCTACGACTATACGATGGCTCAGATTGTGGACCAGGCTGGCATCGACATCATCTTGGTTGGCGACAGTGCCAGCAATGTGATGGCGGGCAACATGACGACTTTGCCCATTACGCTCGACCAGATGATCTACCATGCTCGTAGCGTGGTTCGTGGTGTGAAGCGTGCTCTCGTTGTTTGCGACATGCCTTTCGGAACCTATCAGGTCAATGCGACTGAAGGTGTGAAGAATGCGATTCGCATCATGCAAGAGAGCGGTTGCGATGCTCTCAAACTCGAAGGTGGCGTCGAGATTCAGGACACCATTCGTGCCATCTTGGATGCCGGCATTCCCGTAATGGGACATCTGGGCTTGACACCTCAAAGCATCAACAAGTTCGGCACTTATGCCGTTCGTGCTAAAGAGGAGGCAGAGGCTGAGAAGTTGCTTAGCGATGCTAAGTTGCTAAGCGATTTGGGTTGCTTTGCCATTGTTTTGGAGAAGATTCCAGCAGCCTTGACAAAGAAGGTTTGCGAGATGGTGAATGTGCCCATTATTGGCATTGGTGCAGGTCAGGCTGATGGTCAGGTTCTGGTTGTTCACGATATGCTGGGCATGAACAAAGGTTTCTCGCCCAAGTTCCTCCGCCGCTATGCCGACCTTTCCGAAGTCATTACTGATGCTGTGGGTCAGTACATTACCGACGTCAAGAACAAGAACTTCCCGAATGAAAACGAGTCGTATTAAGGCGCTTCTCGTCTTCCTGCTCTTTTGCTCCGTTTGTCATGCCTACGAGTTCATTTATGGTGATGACACGCGAACTGGTACGCTCTTTGCGAAAGACCCGATTGTGGTCTTTCATGGCGGCCGTTATCTGATGTATTACAGCATCCCGCCTCACAATAGTCGTGACTGGGAAGGCTGGAATATCGGCATTGCCGAGAGCGAGGACTTGAAGAATTGGCAAAGGATTGGCGAGATTACACCTCAGGCCGACTATGAGGCAAAGGGACTTTGTGCGCCTGGAGCTTTGGTGAGGAACGACACCATCCACCTCTTCTATCAGACTTATGGCGGAGGTCGGACCGATGCCATTTGTCATGCTTGGAGTACCGATGGTTTGACCTTTGTTCGAGATACTACCAATCCCATTTTCCGACCGACTGGTTCTTGGAATTGTGGCCGGGCCATCGATGCGGAGGTCGTGGCTTACAAGGGCAAGTACTTCCTCTATTTTGCCACTCGTGACCCTCAGTTCGAACGTCAATTGCTTGGTGTTGCAACGGCTCCGATTGGAACTGATTTCCGTCGCTCCGACTGGACTTTGGCGCTCGATGCTCCCGTACTTGAGCCCCGACTTGATTGGGAAGGAAAGTGTTGCGAGGGAGCGACAGTCATCGAGTACAAGAAGAAGCTCTACATGTTCTATGCTGCCGACTACAACAACTGTCCGCAACAGATTGGCTTGGCTGTCAGCAAGGACGGCATCCACTTCGAGCGTTGTTCCGACCAGCCTTTCCTCCGCAATGGCTTGCCCGGAGATTGGAACGAAAGCGAGAGCGGCCATCCTTGTGTCTACAGGGACAGACAAGGCCAGACGCACCTCTTCTATCAGGGGAACAACAGTCACGGCCGCCATTGGCTCCTGACAAGTGTGCCCTTGAAGTGGTCGAAGAAAGGACCTCAAGTCGTCTATCCCAAGATGCCGGACAAAATTCTCAATCCCGTTATCGATGCCGATGCTCCAGACCCGTCTGTCATTCGCGTTGGCAAGACCTATTATGCTGCAGCCACTTCTGGCAATAGACGGCAAGCCTATCAGCGCTACCGTTCGAAGGACTTGCGGACTTGGGAGCCGATGGGTTTCATCTTCGATGAGTGGCCCGAATGGACTTGTGGCAGTTTCTGGGCTCCTGAACTCTTCGAACTCAATGGTAAGATTATGTGCTACTATACGGCTCGGCAAAAGAGCGACAGCACCAGTTGTGTCGGAGTGGCTATGGCTGACGGACCGGAAGGTAAGTTCAAGGACTACGGACCTTTGGTGAAGACGACCAACGAAGCCATCGATGCCTTTGTTTTCCGTGATGGAACTCAGCTCTATATCACTTGGAAGGCTTATGGCCTCGATCCCAGCCATCGCCCTATAGAACTGCTTTGCCAACGGCTTTCGGATGATGGTCTGCATTTGCAGGGCGAGCCATTCATGCTGCTTCGAGATGATGAGCGACAAGGCATGGAAGGGCAGTGTGTCTTCCGTCAAGGTGACTGGTGGTACATCCTTTACAGTATTCGCAATTGTTGTTCGCCAAACAGCGATTATGCCGTCAGTGTGGCTCGTAGCCATTCCATTCAAGGACCGTGGGAAAGGTACGAGAATAATCCTATCCTTGAAGGACAATCCCTCTCTAGCTCCCCCTTAAAAGGGGAGAAAAAGAAAGCCTCCACTCGGGGAGGTTTGGAGGGGGTCGGGCCTGTCATGCAGAGCTGTGGTCACGGCACGATGGTCAGGACACCAAACGGAGAGATGTACTACCTCTGTCATGCTTACTATGTAGGCCGCTATAAAGAAGGTCGCAAAGCCGTTCTCTTCCGCCTCGAAATAGGTGAAGACGGATGGGTGCGGGCAGTTGAAGAGTAAATAGAACAGAATAATTAATACATAAAACAATGAAAAAACTGAATTTATTTGCATTATTAGCTATTGCCGTTATTATGCTGACAGGATGCAGAAAGGAGTACTACACGTTAGAGACAGTGGAGCCTATTGCACAGGTTTTCTCCTGCGAATATACCGTCAAGCCCTCCGACTGGAAATACTTCGAAGGTAGCAATGAACCTGGCTCCGAGAACTATTTCTATGCCGAGTTTGAAAATCCCGACATTACTGCCGATGTCCTTATCAATGGTACCGTAACCGCCGATATCTATTGGCTCTACGACGAACAGAATAACTTCGGCTCATGGCGTCCTTTGCCATACGTATACCCCATGGAGGTCTGCATTAATTACAACGACGGTACGACCAATACCATTATTGTGGCAGAGAACATCCGTATGGAGTGGGTTAAAGGCATGGTGACTTTTGTCATTCAGGATCTTGATGGCTATGCTCCGGAAGACATAACCAACTCCCTCACCATCCGTGTTACCGTCATAAAGAACCTCCGCAAGTAACCCCGTTTGCCTATAATAGTCATCCCCGCCGTGGAACTTCACGGCGGGGATGATTTCATTTTTACCAGAGCTTAAACTTTAAACTGTCTTTAAACTCTACACTCTACACGATTCCTTGTGCCATCATAGCCTTTGCCACCTTCATGAAGCCAGCCACGTTGGCGCCCTTCACATAGTTGACATAGCCGTCGGCTTGTGTGCCGTACTTCACGCAGTTCTCGTGGATGTTCTCCATGATCCAGAGCAGCTTGGCATCCACCTCTTCGGCGCTCCAGCTCAGACGCTCGCTGTTCTGCGACATCTCGAGACCTGATACGCTCACACCACCTGCAGTAAAGAATCTTAGCTTCCTGGAAGACCTTGATGGCACCTGGAGTGCTGGGCATGTTGGCACCTTCGGCAACGGCAATCACGCCATTGGCAACCAGAGCCTTTGCCTGCTCCTCGTTCAGCTCGTTCTGTGTGGCGCAAGGCAGAGCGATGTCGGCCTTCTCGAACCAAGGCTTTGCACCGTCGCCAACATATTTTGCAGTGGGATACTTATCGACATATTCCTTGATGCGGCCACGATAAACCTGCTTCAGCTCCATGATGTAGTCCAGCTTAGCGCGGTCGATGCCGTCTGGATCGTAGATGTAACCGTCGGAGTCACTCATCGTCATCACCTTACCACCCAGCTGCAGCACCTTCTCGGCAGCATACTGAGCTACGTTGCCGGCACCGGAGATGAGCACCTTCTTGCCCTCGATGGTGTCGCCCTTCGTCTTCAGCATGGCACGGAGGAAATATACTGTGCCGTAGCCAGTTGCTTCAGGACGAATCAGAGAGCCGCCGAACTCCAAGCCCTTGCCAGTCAGCACACCGCTGTACTCGCGCGTCAGCTTCTTGTACATGCCGAACATATAGCCTACCTCGCGACCGCCAACGCCGATGTCACCGGCTGGAACGTCCGTGTCAGGACCGATGTGGCGCGTCAGCTCCAGCATGAAGGCCTGGCAGAAACGCATCACCTCGGCATTGCTCTTACCGCGAGGGCTGAAGTCAGAGCCGCCCTTGCCACCACCCATAGGCAGAGTGGTCAGCGAGTTCTTGAAGGTCTGCTCGAAAGCGAGGAACTTCAGGATGCCCAGGTTCACGCTCGAGTGGAAACGGATGCCGCCCTTGTAGGGGCCTATAGCGTTGTTGTGCTGGATGCGATAACCCATGTTGGTCTGAATCTGACCCTTGTCGTCCATCCAAGTCACACGGAACTGATATACACGATCGGGAATGCAAAGGCGTTCGATGAGGTTCACCTTCTCAAACTCGGGGTGCTTGTTGTACTCTTCTTCGATAGTGCCCAGCACCTCTTCTACTGCCTGATGATACTCAGGTTCATTGGGGAAGCGTCTTTTCAGATCTTCCAAGACTTTCTTTGCGTCCATAGAGTTTTGTTTAAGTGGGAGTTAAAATGGGAGTAAATTCGCTTTGCTCATAGGAGTAAACTTGCTTCGCTTCGTGGGAGTAAACTCGCTCCGCTTCGTGGACAATAGCTTTTCTCGCAGCCAAATGTAATGTCCAGCACATAGTGCTTTACTTCCAGCCAGCTTGCTGGCTTTACTTCTTGGATGCTCTAGCACCAAGGCGCGATTGTAGTCGCGGAACCTACTTTTACTTCCTTTTTACTTCCGATTAATATAATGTAAAATTAAATGTTTTTTCGTTATCCGGGTGCAAAGTTACACCAAAATGTCGAATTTCGCAACTTTTTGAAAGAAAAAGTTTGAAAAAAGTCGCTTTTTGTCAAATTATCCTGCATAACACAGCGGGAAGATGCATAATTCTGCATTTTTGTCGGCTTTTTGCAGGGCGAGGGCACAGTTTGCCAGCGTGGAGCCTGTCGTCATCACATCGTCCACCAGCACCAGCCGTTTCCCCTGCCATTCTGGGGGGATAGCAGCCTCGTAGATGCCCTCAGCGTTCCTGATGCGGGCAGCACCTCTCAGCTGCGACTGCGGCTTGCGGTACTTCGTCCGCCTCAGCAGGTCCACCACGGGCAGTCCCGTCACCTCTGCCATGCCCTGTGCCAGCCGCTCTGCCTGGTTGTAGCCGCGTCTGAGGTGTCGCCACCAATGCAGTGGCACGGGCACCAGTCCGTCCACGCCCTCCCAGAAGCCCTGCCGCTCAGCCTCCGTCGCAGCCCACCTGCCCAGCTTCACAGCCAGGTCACTCTTGCCGTGGAACTTGAACGCAATGACCAGATTGTGGTAGGGCGACTCGTGGTTGTAACGCAGCAGCGTCGTGGCACGCCTGATGTCAGCCCTGTCCCAGATGGAGCGCAGCATCGCATTGTCGCCGAAGTCCAGCACATAATGTCGTGGCAGCTGAATCGCGCAGAAAGCGCACATCACATCCTCGCCCCCCATCAGCAGCCTACCGCACACCGGACAGAGCCTCGGCAGTAACAGTTCCCTCAAGTCTCTAATCAGACTCATCGCGCATAATATATAATAATGTATAAGGCAAAGGTACGAAAAAGAAAAGAATTTGTGTCGAAATGGGATGTTGAGGTTGTAGATTACTTCTTAAAGTAGATATTGCTTGTTATAAGACCATCTGAGTATGGGTCTTTTACGAGCATAGTCCAGACAATGTTCCTATCCTTGGGGTAGTACTTTGCTCCTATCTTTTCGCCATTTTGTGCTACCAAAATCAGGTCGTTTCCATCGATGGAATATACACAACTCTCTTCTGCTCCCCAATACATTGTATGGCCGTCTTCGCTCTCTTGCCAACTCCTGACAACTGCTGTCTTGTTTGATGAGAATGTGACTTCCATATAAAAGCCAGCATATTCTCCGTTTTGAGTGACATCAACAACCACTTTGTTGCCGTAAGTGTTTGTGACTTGGGCTTTATAGGAGTACCACTTTCCTACGATTACACTTTCAAGCGGTTCATCTTCGTCATCGTCACCACAAGAAAATAACATAGGCAGAGCCATTACGAGCATGAGCATGCTCAAGAATTTAATTAATTTCATGTCTATACTGTTTTTTATTCTTATTGTTTGACCTTGCAAAGTTACAAAGAAGCAAGAGAAATACAAAGAAAATTCGGCAGAAAACGACTATTCTTATCTACAACAGCTTTGGAAAAGTCATAAAACTTGATTGGCATCGAGCTTAAGCTTCTCAGAGAAGTCAGCCAACTTCAGCAGAGAAGTCAGTCAACTTCTTTTGTGGCGTGCTAAAACTCTACAGGAGGACTTGGGAAAATCCACAGCAGGATTTGATGAAATCCACAGCGGGATTTGGGGAAATCCACGTGAGGATTTTACAACATCGACGCGTCGAGTGAAAAAAAGGACGCGTCCCATTGGCGATAGGGACGTGTCGCGTTGGCAATAGGGACGTGTCCCTCTTGGGGGAAGGACGTGTCGTGTTGATATAGCTGACTTTTGCGGGTGTGCTGAACCTCAGCGGAGCAGTTCTTTTTGTAAACTACGGGCAAAAAAGTTAAATAAATCCTAATTCGCCGGTAATAATTGGGATTTGTGGGTTGGGGATTGAAATTTATTTTGTATTTTTGCTTTGCAATTGCGCGAAAACAATACTAATAATAAATCTATAAAGACTATGGCAACAATTATCAAGGACCTTGATCCGCAAATCATTTGGAAGAACTTTTATCTCTTGACTCAGGTGCCTCGCCCAAGCGGTCACTTGGCACGGGTGCAGCAGTTCCTGCTCGACTGGGCAAAGGAACATGGCATCGAAGCCTTCAAGGACGGGGCTGAGAACATCGTGATGCGTAAGCCTGCCACTCCTGGTCGCGAGAATGCTAAGACGGCTGTGCTGCAGGCTCACATGGATATGGTGCCGCAGAAGGTGGACGAGAGTAACCATAACTTCGAGACTGACCCCATTGAGACCTACATCGACGGCGACTGGGTGAAGGCGAAGGGTACGACGCTGGGTAGCGACGACGGCATTGGCGTGGCAGCCATCATGGCCGTCATGGAGAGCAACGACATCAAGCACGGTCCGCTGGAAGCCCTCATCACGGCTGACGAGGAGACCTGTATGTATGGCGTGAACCACCTCGCTGCTGATACGCTGAAGGGCGACATCCTCCTGAACATCGACAACGAGACGATGGGCGAGTTCGTGATAGGCTCGGCTGGTGGTGTGAACATCAACGCTACGATGCAGTACAAAGAGGTGGAGCTGGAGGAAGGCGACATTGCTGTGAAGGTGTCGCTGAAGGGCTTGCGTGGCGGTCATAGCGGCTTGGAGATTAACGAAGGCCGTGGCAATGCCAACAAGCTGATGGCTCGCTTTGTGCGTCAGGCCATTGCCGACGATGAGGCACGTCTCTGCTCCTGGCAGGGTGGCAATATGCGCAATGCCATTCCCAGAACGGCAAACGTCGTGATGACCGTTCCACTGGAGAACTACGACGACTTCTGCGAACTGGCTCAGTATTGTCAGGACGTCTTCAACGACGAGTTCCGTGGTGTGGAAGAAGGCATCACGCTGACCGTAGAGTCTGCCGCTATGCCAGCAGGTCGTGTTCCGGAAGAGATACAGGACAACCTGGTCGATGCCATCATGGCTTGTCACGATGGCGTGCTGAGGAACATCCCCAGCATCCCGTCCGTAGTGGAGACCAGCTCGAACCTGGGCATCGTGACCATCGGTAATGGCGAGGCCAGCATCCTGATCCTGGCTCGCTCGAGCAACGAGACGATGATGGAGTACATCCAAGAGATGCAGGAGAGCTGCTTCTCGATGGCTGGCATGAAGATAGAGTACGGTGGTCATTATGGTGCTTGGCAGCCCAACTTCGACAGCCCCATCGTGGCCAAGATGGTGGAGGTGTATCGCAACGTCTTGGGCGAGGAAGCGAAGGTGGAGGTGTGTCATGCCGGACTGGAATGCAGCATCATTGGCGGCGTCTATCCCAACATGGACCTCGTCAGCTTCGGTCCTACACTCCGCAGCCCACATACTCCAGACGAGCGCTGCAACATCCCAAGCGTGGCGAAGTTCTGGACGTTCCTCAGAGCATTGCTGGAAGAGATATAAATTGAAAATTGAAGATTGAAGATTGAAGATTGAAAATTTATAGTCGAGGGTCAAGAGTGAAGAATAATTCGTGTAATTCGTGTAATTCGTGGTTGAATAATTCAAAGTTCGGTTCGATGAAGAATTTGCTTGTACTGCTTGTCGTTTTGTGCGGCTGGGTTGGGGCTTTTGCCAAGAAGGCTGAGCCGGTGGTGGTGGCGTATGTGACGTCGTGGACGAGGGTGATGCCTGATCCGACGGTCATGACGCACATCAACTATGCGTTCGGACATGTCAATGAGCAGTTCAATGGTGTCCGCATCGATAACGAACAACGGCTTCGCGACATAGTCAGTCTGAAACGGAAGCAGCCCAAGTTGCGCGTCATGCTCAGCATTGGAGGCTGGGGCAGTGGTCGCTTCAGCGAGATGGCAGGGAGCGAAACGAATCGCAAAGCCTTCGCCAAAGATTGTCGCAGAGTCTGCAATGAGCTGGGGCTGGATGGCATCGACATCGACTGGGAATATCCCACACAGAACAGTGCCGGCATCAGCGCTTCGCCAAACGACACGGAGAACTTCACCCTGTTGATGCGCGACCTCAGAGAGGCTCTGGGCAAGAAGCTCTGGCTCACTCTGGCCAGCGTGGGCAGCGCACAGTTCATCGACTTCAAGAGCTGCATCCAGTATATGGACTTCGTAAACGTCATGGCCTACGACATGGGCAATGCACCCAAGCACCACTCGGCGCTCTACCGCTCGAAAATCGTCGGCTGGCTCTGTGCGTCGGATGCTGTGGAGGCCCATCGCAAGGCTGGTGTGCCCGACGAGAAGATTGTGCTGGGTATGCCTTTCTACGGTAGAGGCAAGAGCGGCGTGTATATGAAGTATCGCGACCGTGACAAGCACACTGAGACAGAGGTGTGGAGCAACACATCGAAGGCATCGTTCCTCGTTGATGAGGACGGCGAGTTGGCCATCGGCTTTGAGAGTCCGAGGTCGATAGCCATGAAGTGTGCCTACATCAAGGAGCAAGGCTTGCGAGGTGCGATGTATTGGGAATATGCCGACGACAACGAGCAGGGTGACCTGCAAAGGGCCGTTTGGCAAGGCGTCTTGCAAAGTGACAAGCAGCGCAGCAAGGCCAGTCAGAGAGCGGCACAGAGGTTGGCTTCCGTCCTGAAAGAGAATCAAAAGCGCGAAGACATCACACCCGATAGTTTCTTCCACGATTGGCGAGCACTCAAGGCAGAGATGCTGAGCGAGAAAGATGCGACGGCTCAGGCTATTTATCGTGCTGCAATGGCACATCTCCTCATCGGAAATGCTTGGCGTTCGCAGAGCTTTGACAGCAAGACGAAGAGCCATCCCGACAGTATTCAGGAGTGGACGCACGAAGAATATCGTCGTCATTCAGCCCAGCTCTACAGTCAGGCTCTTCAGGATGTAGAGGCGCTCCATGCCGTCAAACTGCCCGACACAAAGCCTTTGACAGAGCAAGGCAAGGACGATGGCGTGTTCGGAAACGATGTGCTCCACCTCGTTTGGCAGACTTGTGTGAGCGACTTGACCGAACAGGAAAGGCGAAACCAGCGTGTGCCACGTTATGAGGATGTCATCAATGTCTATCGCAGGCATGGACTGAGAGAGGCGACTTTGATGCTCAGGCTGGAGACCCTCTCTAACTCTCCCTTAAAGGGAGAGGATGAGGCAGCTTTGTTGAGGCTTCGCGACGAATATGCCGACTTGGATGCTTGTACTGAGGTCTATATGTTGCTGGCTGACTTGCCCGACAAATCGAATCAGGAGAAGGAAGACCTCTTGAATGCAGCGTTGAAGCGCTATCCCAGAAGTAGGCAAGCCAATGAGTTGCGGAACAGAATCGCTGAGTTGCGGCATCCCAGCTTCTCAGCCAAGTTCCGCCAAATGTATTATCCCGACAAGAACTACGACATCCCCCTCCAAATCAAGAATATGCAGTCGGGAAGCCTCTCCGTTTATCGTTTGCCAAAAGGTTTTGAGTTCAGCGATGAGGAAAAGGACGGCACGAAGGCTGAGCAAGTGAAACGTGCTGGCACTCTCGTCGAGACCCTGACCATTCCAATGCAAGGCGTGGAAGCCCTCGAAACAAAGAACGACACCTTGAAGTGGCACTCTCCTGGTTTCGGATGCTATGCCTTCATTCTGGATGGCACGACTCAGGAGAAGTTGGACAGGCATGAACCACAAGTTTACCAGTTCGATGTGTCGGCTCTCACATTCATGTCCGTTGCTTTGCCCGACAATAAAGAGCGAGTGATGGTGACGGACGCTATGACGGGCGAACCGCAGCAAAGCGTCAAAGTCAGGTTCTATCGGAGAGAGAGGCAAGAATACACTTTGCTCGAAGAGACGTTGACCGACGAGCGTGGCATTGCCGAGATTGCTTGCGATGGCAAGCGGAACTATATCTATGTGGAGCTCTCGAAAGGTGAGGACAACGCTTTCGATAAGGAAAGTCTGGGCTGGTATTATATGCGGGACAACGACGACAAACTTGCCCACCATCTCAGTATCTATACCGACCGCAGCATTTATCGTCCAGGACAAACGGTCTATGTTGGCGGCATTGCTTATACCCAGAGTCACGACCAAGCACCAAAGGCAGAGGCTGGGGCAGAGTTTGCTCTCACACTCATTGATGCCAATGGTCAGGAAGTCATGAACCACACCGTAAAGACCGACGAGTTCGGCACTTTGCAGGACAGCTTGCAGTTGCCCAAGACAGGTTTGCCAGGGCATTACAGCCTTCGTGTTGGCCAGAACTGGCACAGCTTCCGCGTCGAAGAGTATCGCAGACCAACCTTCGAAGTCAAGATGGACGAGGCTCCAGCCATCACGCTTCCAGTTGATAGCATCACCTTGACTGGCAAGGCTTTGACATATAGTCAGTGGCCCGTTGCAAATGCTCGAGTTACGGGCTCTTATCAATGGCAGCAAAGTTGGTGGTGGAAGCGCATCAGTCCAAGCGAACAGCACAACATCGATACGCTCTATACGGATGAAGAAGGCAAGTTCAGCGTTCGTATTCCAGTCTCGAAAGAGCTCACAAACGAAGACTTACGATGGGGCAGGGTGCTTCAGCTCTCGGTTGATGTGCTCAGCATGGAAGGCGAGACACAGCAGGGCAGCATTCGTGTTCCGCTTTGCAGCACGCCACTCAGGATGCAGGGAAATGTTCCAGAGCAGCAGAACCGCGAGTCACTCAAGCCGTGGCGCTTTGACCTCTATTCGAGCAACGACAAAACGGTTGAGGGCGATGTGCTTTGTATGCTCACTCAAGATGGCAAGGAAGTGAAGAACTTCTTCATTCCAGCAAACCGCGACACCATCCCCGAAGTGCTTCGAAGCCTTCCATCCGGTCATTACGAACTCAAGGCAAAAGCCGAAGTGAAGGGCGATACGGCATCTTATAAGGCAAGCTTCACCATCTTCTCCATCACCGATAAGCGTCTCATCGGCAAGCACGACCTTTGGCTTTACACGCCAAGCAATGTGATGTCGGCAGAGAAGCCAGCACGTTTCCAAGTCGGAACAACACTACCCAATGCTTGGATCTATTGCATCTTGACGGGTGAGAACGGCATAGTTCGCGACACAATTCTCCATCTTTCCGATGAGGCAACGATGTTCGAAGTACCTTACGAAGAGCGATTCCGCCATCATCTTTCAGTCTCGTTGATGCTCATGAACGAAGGCGAGATGCGTCAAGAAACAATTGATTTCAGATTGGAACAGCCCGATACGAAGCTCACAATGCGTTGGGACACTTTCCGAGACCAGTTGCAACCCGGTCAGAAAGAGCGTTGGAAACTGACTTTGACGCAACCTGATGGTAAGCCGGCTTCGGCAAATGTCATGGTTGGCATGTACGATGCTTCGCTCGATGCACTGTATCCTTACAATATGTATTTGGGCATTTATCGTGGCTGCAATCGTAGCGCGACACTTTATCCGAATTGCTTCGACAGGTTCACAAGGACACGCACGGCTTGGTTGGATATGCCTTTGCAGTACTTGTCAGCCGAAGGTTATGACTTTGCAAGGTGGAACGAGGAGTTCTTCCAGGGTATGAGAATGACGAGAGGCGGCAAGACTATGCGTTTGCGTGGTGTGGGAGCAAACAGGTTGGAGGAGAGAGTCTTCGACATGGTGGAATCTCCGAGAATGGCTAAGGCGACCAATCTTGCCTTCCAATCTGTTGATGCGGAAGAGAGTGCTGTGGGATTGAATATGGCAGCAAAGGAATTTACGGGCGAGGTGATGGCTGAAGAGGCTAAGGAGGCTGTGATTGAGGGCGATGCTTATGTGCGTTCCAATCTGTCCGAACTTGCCTTCTTCTATCCGCAATTAAGGACAGACAGTAAGGGTCAGACCTCGATTGAGTTTACCCTTCCAGAAGGTCTTACTTCGTGGCATTTGCATGGTTTGGCTCATACAAAGGACATGATGACTGCAGAATGGCAAGAGACTGTTGTGGCGAAGAAGGAACTGATGGCAGAGTTGACGTTGCCAAGATTCTTGCGTAATGGTGATGAAGCCACGTTGACTGCAAGCATTCGAAATGCCTCGGAGAAGCATCAGAAAGGCGAGGCCATCCTCGATGTCTATTGTGCTGAGGACAATTGGGGCGTCAAGCGAATGAAGGTGAAGTTCGACCTCGAACCAGGCAAAGAGGCAGTCTATCATATGCCACTCAAAGCAACCCTCGACCATCCTGTCCTCGCTGTTCAATGGATTGCGAAAGGCAAGGGCAGCAGCGATGGCGAAGTGCGTTACTTGCCAGTCCTCTCCGATATGCAGAACGTGACAGAGACGCGAACTTATCTGCTTCGAGGTGATACGACGATGACACTCAACCTCGATGGTCTCTTTGCAAATGGTAATCCGAAAGCAAGGAACAAGACCTTGACCGTTGAGCATGTTGCAGAACCTATTTACCTTGCTTTGCAGGCTCTGCCATCGTTGACGGCTCCAGTTCACAACGATGTTCTCTCGGTTGCTACGGCTTATTATGGTGGTAGCGTAGCCTATCATATCGCTCATAAGTACCCGAATGTTCGCAAAGCAATCGATACTTGGGCAAAGGACGAGAGGTCATTGGCTTTGGAGAGTCCGCTCGTCAAGAACCAGCAACTGGCTGACATCCTCCTCAACGAGACGCCTTGGATGCTCGAAGCACAGCAACAAAAGGCAAGTCGGCAACGTTTGGCTTCGCTCTTCGCTGAGATGGATCAGGAACAACGCAGGATGACAATGCTTTCAGCCCTTTCTGCAAGACAAAGTCAAGACGGCTCTTTCGGTTGGTTCCCTGGTATGAGTGGTAGCGTTTGGATGACTTCGCAGGTCGCTTCGCTGCTGGTAAGGCTTGGAGCCATCAAGGGTGAATGGTCGATTCCAGAAGGTCAAATCCTCGACAAAGCGATGTCTTACCTCGAAAAAGATATGCATAAAGAGGTGGAAGCGTTGCGCAAAGAGAAGAATCCGACCTTGTCCCTCTCCGAACTTCGTTACCTATATATATATATAATGTATAGGAACAAACTGAACGACGATGCCCAATATCTCCTTTCTCTCTTGAAGAAGCAGGCCGAAGACCTCGACAGAGAACCTCGAGCCCTTGCTGCAATCGTGCTGAAGAGAGCAGGAGAGGAGAAGAAGGCACAGGCTTTGATGCCTCGCATCCACAAGTTGCTTCGTCATTCAGACGGAATGTATCTGGCTTATCCAGGAGGTAGCTTTACCAGTATTGACCGCAAAGTTCAGACTCATGTCAACTTGATGGAGGCCGTTCAGACTGTCGAACCGAAAGAGACGGATTTGCTCGCCAAGATGGCAGAATGGCTTATCCAGCAGAAACGAACGCAGGAATGGGAGCAGCCAATACAATCGGCTGATGCGATTTATGCGTTGATGCAGACCCCTCTCCATAGTGAAGGCGGAGCTTTTAGCGGTCAAGTCTCTTACAATAACCAAGTGAAAAAGCTCGAACCGCCCAAGCCTTTCACAGGTTATGTTCGCGAACGCATTGAATCCATCTCGAAGCCAAAGGAACTTCACATCGAGCAAAAGGCTGAAGGGACAGGCCTCGCTTGGGGTGCAGTCTTTGCTCAATACCAGCTTCCTGCTACAGAAGTGGAGCATCATCGCGAAGGTATGACCATTCGCAGAGAAATATCTATAGAGAATAGGAATGGGTCAATGGTCAATGGTCAATGGTCAATGGGCGACCGCATCCACGTCCGTTACACGATTACTGCAGATAAAGATTACGAATATGTTTGTTTGAGGGCTCCTCGTCCTGCAGCAACAGAGCCAGCTCAGCAACTTTCGGGCTATCATTGGCAAAGCGGTTTGGGCTATTATCAAGCGATGCACGATGCCAGCACGGAGTACTTCATGGACAGACTGCCAAGAGGAACCTATGTTATCGAAGAGGATTGGATTGTGAGTCGAGACGGCAACTTCCTCTTGCCTCCAGCCCGTCTGACTTGCCTTTATGCACCTGAATTCCAGTCGAATACTGCTGGCGAGAAGTTCAAGGTTAAGTGACTCTGAAAACACGGCGTGCCGCGTTCTCAAACATGGTGTGCCGAGTTCTCAAAGATGGCGTGCCAAGTTCTCAAAGATGGCGTGCCATCTTTGTCAACTTAACACGTTAAGTTTTGCAACTTCACTAGCGTAGTTTTTTGAGGATTGCTTGCAAGTTACAAAAAATAGTATTATCTTTGCAGCGATTATTAACAGGATACAATCTTTTCAAACCAATGAAAACGAATCACACATTGTTGGTACTCGCTTTGTTTGCAAGCATGCTGAGTGCTAAGGCACAGACCATCGAACGTACCTTCTACATCGACTACGGACAGAACAACGTGTCGGGTCAGGGCTTTAAGACTGTCGGAGCCGACAAGAACGGACATTATTGGAACAATATCTTCGGCAAGGGAACGGGTGCTCCAGACAAAGCCTATCCCCAGACCATCAGTCTCGTTACCTCCAGCAATACGACGACGGATTGCAAGTTGCAGCTCTCGTCGCGTTTCTCGACGAATGGCTATACCAATGGCGGCTTGCAGAATCCATCGGCTTCGCTGCTTGGTGACCTCGCCATCGAGAGTGCAACGCAAGACTATATCTTCCTGGAAGGCGGTCAGGACTATGGCGTGATTCATTTCAAGGGACTCGACCTCAGCAAGGGCTACCGCTTCTATATGTTCGGCTCTCGTACTGCAACAGAAACCAGAGCAGCCTATTTCGACTTGACTGGCGAGAACTGTTGGCGAGAAGAAATGGCGATGTCTGGCACAGGAATAGGCAATGGAGGCTACAACGGCAACAATAACAATGTCCTGACCTCAGACATCATCTTCCCAGACAAGAACGGCAACATCGACCTCACCATCATTAAGCGTAGCTCAGGCATCATGGTCTATCTCAATTGCATGAAGATAGAGGAGGTGTCTGGCGTGGAGCGCCCCAATCAGGAACTCACCTTGACGCAGAAGATGTACTTCGATTTCGGCGAGACCAACAACAATACTCGCGGACATCAAACCAGCGGAGCAGATGCTAACGGCAATCGTTGGAACAATATCACATCAGGTTCTTCTACCACCAATGCTATCAATGCAAACAAAATCGTCAGCATCAGGAACAGTGAAAACACTGCTACTGGGGCAAGATTCTATGTTGTGGAGAAGACCTACACCAATGGTGTCGATGCTGGAGGCAATAATAATCCTACTGCAGACGACCTTGGAGACCTCGCCATAAAGACCGCTACCGAGGACTATGTCTTTACGGATAATGGCGAAGTCCGTTCCTTCAAGATTGCGAAGCTTAATGT
Organism: uncultured Bacteroidales bacterium; assembly: GCA_902770725.1. Taxonomy (GTDB): domain Bacteria; phylum Bacteroidota; class Bacteroidia; order Bacteroidales; family Bacteroidaceae; genus Physcousia. Next base: position 27,170 of record CACXUA010000007.1, read on the forward strand.
CAACCACTGTTATCGCTTCTTCATTTATGGTTCGAGAAACCATACCGACAATCGTGCAACACTATACAACATCAAGGGTCAGCATACTTGGACCGGCGGACAAACAACTTCTGGCTCCGACATAGGAGGCGAAGGTTATCACGGCAACCTGAGTAACATCCTCCAGAGCGACTACATCTATCCGGACAAGGATGGCAACATCGTCATCACTTACCAGCGTGTCTTTGGTATGGCACACATCAATGCGATGCGGATAGAAGAGTACGAGGGCGGAACTCGCCCAGAAGAACCGCTCGTATTCAGTGGCCTCTCTCTTAGCGGAAATGCGGAAGATGTGACCTTCAAGAAGCTTGAAGATAATGTTTATGAGGCTTATGCCCGTCTCAATGCTGGCACTTTCAACTTGATTGGCACAGTGGATGGCGAACCGATTACGCTTTCCAACAATGGCAACGGCACTTTCAGTGTTGAAGGCAGCACGCCATTCTCAGTCGCTCAAAACTGTGTGGCTCGTATCACAGTCAATACTGCCGGTAACACTTACAGTGTTCTTCCTGTCACGATGAACATTCGTGGCAATATGGGAGCAGGCAGTCCCGTCATTCCCTACAAGGGTGATGGCGTCTTCGAGGGAGAGGTTACACTTCAGGAAACAGCCTCTCAGCAATGGGTTGACAAGACAATGTACTTCGCCCTCAACAATGACGATGCCTATGCCATCAAGCGTTTGCAAGGAGCAGCCACACGATATGTGCTCGGAGAAGCAGAGAAGGGACAAAGTGTGGAGAACATCTATCAGAACTCTGGCACTTATACCATTACCGTCGATATGAAGAACATGGTGTACGACATCAGTGCTCCAATCGACGAACACCGCATCTCTGTCTTCGGCTCATCAGTGGCTAATGGTCAGGGCGCTACAGATTGGAAGGGCTATCGCTACCTTTATGGTCAGCAACTCATCGCTCGCCATAATGAAGGCAGGAGTGCGAACCCCTTCTATACCACTAATGTCTCTATCGGAGGCAACACAACAACTAACCTCCTGAACCGCTATGACGACCTTATTCGCGACTTTGGCCGTTACGTCATCTTTGGTCTTTCGCTTGGTAACGAAGGCATTCATGGTGCAAGCAACCAGCAGGCCGTCTTCAATCAATGGCGCGACAATATGCTTTCATTAATAAGAAAGGTACGCGCAGACGGGAAGATTCCGATGGTGATGAACAACTATACTCGCAGCGACTACAACGACGATGACTACTATTACGTGAAGCAGCTCAACTTGCTCATCCACGAGTGGGATGTTCCTTCGACCAATGTGCTGGGCTCTATCGACAAGGGCAACGGACAATGGGCAGACGGTTATGTTGCCGATACCTATCATCAGAATACGGCTGGTCACGCTGAGTTCATGTATGCGATGGTGCCTTCCCTTTACGATGCTCTCAAGGCAGGCAAACCACAACCTGTGCGTAATCGTGCGAAGAGCATGACTATCGAAGCTGGTAACGAGATATACTTCGAACCTGAAGAAACAGTTCATCCCTTCACCATCACAGTTCGACTTAAAGGAACAGAGGGACAGGTTGTCTGCCTTACTCAGGCTTCTGGCACAGAGCAAGCTGTCGTTCGTGTAAATGAAGATGGAACCGTTACCTATACTTCGCCAACAGGTTCGACAATCACTTCTACCACGAAGATCAATGATAGCAATTGGCATCACGTCACCCTGACGAGTTATTATGCGCAGCGTCGCACACTTCTCTATGTTGACAAGACAAAGGCTGGCGAGATAGGGGAGCGTCTGGCAAAGATAGAGGCCGTCAGCCTTGGCGACGAGAACAATAATCGTGAGGTTAGCGAGTTGTTCTTCTGGCGTTCAGGCATGACACCAGAGGAAGTGACAGCCGTTTGCAATGGCAAGATGCTGAAGTCCAGCCTTGAGGTATATGTACCGCTTGGAGGCATAGCAGACTTGGATAACCTTGCTCAAAGCACAAACCAGGTCTTCTATGGACCGAAAAAGGCTAAGGAATATGAGCGGGCTGCAGTAGATGTCTTCTTTATGCCGGATGATGGCTCTGCAGGCTTTAATTCAGGCGAGAACTACGACAAACTCGTTGACGGTAATACTGGGACAAAGTGGTGTCTCAATGGTGGCGAAGGTAATCCTGTGTATGCCATCTTCCACGCCTCACATCCCATCTATGTGACGGGTTACAAGATTACGACGGCGAATGACAACTCCCAGTACACAGGCCGCAATCCTAAGTCATGGACGTTCTATGGTTCTACTTCCGACAGCAATCCTGGTGTGAACGATGCCTCTTGGGAGGTAATCGCTTCCGTTACCAACGACACAAAGCTTCAGGATGTGAACTTCACAACTTATACCTATACGCTTCCGTCTGAGACAACGAAGGCTTATCAGAGCTTCAAGTGGGAGGTGACGGCACGCAAGGGCGGTGGCAACAATGTAATACAGGTCTCCGAGTTCCGTCCTACATATAGCGATGCTGTGGTAGGCGTCCCTCGTCCTGATAGTGATTGGACTGGCATCAACAACCTTAATGTCTTCAATGGCGTTAATGATACCATCTATAATCTTTCAGGTCAGCGTTTGGCAAAAATGCAAAGAGGCATAAACATCAGTCAGGGAAAGAAGATCTTAAATGGTAAATGAGAAATGGTTCACTGTGGCTGGCGAGCCAGCAGTGGTGACAGCGGCACGCAAGAAGATCCTCGGCGAGTTCGAGGACCTCGAGTTTTATCCTGAAGGTCATCGTTATGTTTTGCACGACAAGACGCTGCCTTCTGTGTCGAATGTTACCCATTGTTTCATCCGTGAGCCTTTCAATGAGCAGTTGCAGGCAAGGCGTTATGCCGAGAAGCGTGGCCAGACTGCTGAGTATTGGATACAGCAATGGCGGCAGAACTCTTTCCGAGCCACAACCCTTGGCACTAAGACGCATGCTTATGGAGAGAGCCTTGGCTATCTCAGAGCAGGAATGCCAGAACGAATCTGCCCTTCCATGCAGAGGCAATACATGCCTCAGTACGGCTTCCTTGCTCCTATTCATCCAAAGGAAGAGGCTGTGCTCAAGTTCATGAACGAGATGCCGAACAGTATGCATCTTGTCCTTAATGAGGCACAAGTGTATAGTGGCAAGAATCCTTCCAAGGAGCGAAACCTCAAGCAGCAGCTTGCTGGCACCTTCGATATGCTTTATTACAACGACGGAAGCGACGGCCAGCCAGCAGGCTTCATGGTGCTCGACTATAAGACCAACGCCAATCTTGCCAACGAATACAATCGCCGCTTTGGTCGAGTGCTCAGTTCTCCCTTTGCAGATATGACAGAGGAAGACCTCTCGCTCTACACCATACAGCTCAGCCTCTATGCTCTCATGCTCGAAGACATTGGCATACCCATCATCTCTCGCCGCATCATCTGGCTTAAAGACGGAGAGTATGAAGCCATTCCTGTCCCCGATGTCTCCGAGAAACTAAGGCAGATCCTATGATAACTCTCAACTCTCAACTCTTAACTCTTAACTAATAAATGTCTTGCCTGCTTAACTTTCGACTCATCTTTGCCCTTATAGGTTGGCGAATGGGAGGAGGTCGTGGACTCATCCTCGGCTTCCTGCTGGGCTGGCTGCTCGATTCTATGTATCGGCGCCCCACCATTCACTTTACCTACCAGAAAGGCACGGACGACTTCTCTGGCTACCAGAAAGAGGAGCACGAGTGGCAGCCATATGTCGATGTAACTTTGCAGGAAGCCTATCGGACCCTTGGCATACGCGAGACTGCCACAGACGACGAGGTGCGGCAAGCCTATCGTGAGTTGGCTCTTCGCTATCATCCTGATCGGGTCGAGGCACAAGGCGAAGCAGCCAAAGAAGAAGCTGAAAAGAAGTTTCGCGAAGTGACGGAGGCACGCGACATCATCTTTCGCGCACGAGGCATATAATTTTAATAAGGTATAAGCACAAGAAAACATAAAAAACAGACAAAACGAGGCATTTTTAAGGTTTTTCTTCATTTAAGGCCAACTTTTTTTGAGAAAAGATGAAAAAAAAAGTAAAAAAGTTTTGGTGGTTATGAAAAAAGCACTAAATTTGCAGCAGAAAACTATAAAAACAACATTAATAACAAAATCTAAGTTTTATGAAAAAGAGAATTTTACTTTCTTTGGTGTCATTCTTTGTTATGACAGCCATGTGGGCAACTATTGCCGAGAAGTATCAGATGTATGTAACAGCTGATGCTAATGGTAAGGTTGGTGAAACAGCAACTCTCACTTTGAACATGAAGAACCAGAACTTCCCCGCTATGTGGAAGTGTATAGTTGCTCTTCCTGAGGGCGTTACTTATGTAGACGGTACTATCGCTGCTGCAGGTGCTCGCTATCCCGAAGGCTCTAACCCAGAATTTTCTGCTACTGTTAATTCAGATGGTACTATTACTTTCCAAGGCTGGACTTCTACAGGTGTAGCTATGACAAACACTGATGGTGTTGTCGCTACTTTCGATGTAGCTGTTGCAGGTGATGTAACTCCTGGTGATTATGAAGTTGTCGTTAACAGCTCTCTGCTTACTGAAGTTGGCGGTACAACTCACCAGTGGACTACTCCCAATCCTTTCACTTGGACTATCGAAGAAGGCACAACTCCTGGCCTTCGTGGTGACGTGAATCTTGATGGTTCAGTTGATATCGCTGACGTAGTAGAAGTTCTTGCTTTGATGGCTGCTGATACAGATCCTGTTGGAAGCCCTGGTGATGTAAATGCCGACGGCGTTATTGATATTGCTGACGTAGTAGAAGTTTTGTCTATTATGGCTGCTCAATAATAATCCTTTTACTAATATTAAGTATAACCAATTAATAAATTCAAATCACAATGAAAAAGTTTTACATGACAATGGTTGCTCTGCTGTGCGGTGTTGCAGCAATGGCACAAGATGGTGATGGCCTGTATGTTAACGACATTAAGGTGGACAAGGGCGCAACTAGCGTAACTATTCCTGTTTGCTTGAAGAACAGCATTTATGTAAGTTCAATCTCCTTCCGTATTGATCTTCCCGAAGGTGTTACTATTAAAGTAAGCAAGGGTAAGTTGCAGAATTATACGCTCAATTCTGATCGTGCTGATGGATATTCTGTTGAATATCAGAAGGTGAATGGTTTAAATGGAGGACAGATTGCTGTATTTAGCACATATCCTTTCGATTTAAATGATGGTCCAATTATTAATATTGATGCAGCTATCTCAGAGGAAGTGGCCGCTGTAGATGGAACCTATCCAGTTGCTTTGACAGCTATTGGTTATGCAGCACCAAAAGTTCCTGCTGATGAGGTAGGAGACTTCGACGGTATCGAAGAATATAATGATGGCCGTTCCTATGTTGTAAGTGGCGAGATGACCAAAACGGAAACATCTTTCACTCTGACTATTGGTGATGGTACTGGCATCAACAGCATCAATGCTGAGGACAGCAAGGCTCCCGTTTACAACGTAGCTGGCCAGCGCGTAAGCAAGGCTCAGAAGGGCGTTTACATCCAGAACGGTAAGAAGGTTGCTGTTAAGTAATCATTCTCTCAGCCTAAATACTTAAGTCTCCGATTCGTCGGAGACTTTTTTTATCCATACAATTTAATATAAAAAGATGGCACGCCAAGTTCTTCAACTTAACGTGCCATCTTTGCGAACTTAACGTGCCATCTTTGCCAACATGGCACGCCGAGTTTTTTGGGGGTCTATACCTCTTTGCTCAAGGTATTAGTATTCTTTGTTCGAAGGGTCTGCCTTTATGCTTCTTCCCACTGCTTGCGGAGCAGCTCAACTGCTGCAGGCTGGACTGTCTTCGGGTCGCCTTCGCAGCCGCATTCGAAGCTGACGAAACCTTGATAGCCAAGTTCCTTGAGGGCACGGAAACCATCGCGATAGTTGTCCTTCTCGCCGTCCTCGCCTGGCGTCTTGCGCCGTCCGCGGCTGGCAATGTGTACGTGCTGCAAGTATTCCGTGCCTGCAGCCATGAAGGCAGCATAGTCGGAGGTCTCTTCCTGCATGTGCCAGAAGTCGCCCATGCACTTCACGCCCTTGCTGTCGGCATCGCGAGCAATGGCAGCTGCATCGGCAACGAGTCGCATGTAGAAGCACTCGCCACGGTTCAGGGGCTCAAGGATGACGGTCGTTCCGCATTGAACTGCGAACTCACCCAATTCGTGAAGCTGCTCGCAAAGGTAGTTGCGGGTGTCCATGGTGTGGGGACGACAAGGCTGCTGACCGTTGAAGGCAGGTACCATGATGACGCCGCAAGAGTTAATCTTGCCTGCAGCCTCGATGATTTCGCGCATCGTGCGGTCGAACTCGTCCTTCTGTCCATCCTCTGCAAGAATGAATCCGTCGAAGCCGGCACAGATGGCAGCCATGCGCACGTTACGTCCCTTGAGGGCATTGTTTATCTCGTCCACACGACCGGCCAAGCCGCGTCCGCCCACCTCGAAGCCTGTTACGCCCAGACTCTCGCAGTAGTCTAGCTTCTCCTGAAGTGTGTCGCCCAGAGCGATGCCTTCCTGAAAGCAGAGGTTGAGGGGTGTGTTTGCACCTTTCTTCTCGTCCTTCTTAGGGGCACAAGAAGCCAGCATCGTGCTGGGGGCCAGCGCAGCCGCAGCTGCACCGGCCATAGAGCTTATAAGGAAATTACGTCGTTGCATTATTTTAGTGGTTAGAGGTTAGAGGATAGTATGGGAAGATGAGACCTCTGAGTTCTTTAGTTCCCAGGCACTGGCACAGTCATCGATGCCAGATCGAGGGGGCCAAGCTCAAGTTTCTCGGGCAGGAAGTCCTGCGGCGACTGTGTCATCTCGTCCCATGTGACGGTCTGACCTGTGTAGGCAGCTTCGCGACCCATGATGCCTGCCATGCAAGAGATGGCGTTGTCTGTTGCCTCCTCGTGGGCTGTGCCCTTGCGGATGTGGTTCACCCAATCCACATGCTCCAGTGTGTAGGGGTCGAACTGCTGGAACTCCTTGCGGACAGCTTCCTCGTCGAACTTCCAGATGACGTTGCCATCGAGGTCCTTTATCTCGTTTGTCTCGCTGTCCCAGCTGCCCTTTGTGCCCTGGATGAACTCACTCACCTTGCTGCTGCAACCGTCAATCTGGCGGCACATCGAGTGCATGTGGATGCCGTTCTCCATCGTGAAGTCGGTGCTAAAGAAGTCATACTGGTCGCCCGTTACGCGGCGCTGGCGTGAGCCGAATGCTGTTGCGCAGACGGGCTTCAAGCCGCTCATCCAGAGGAAGACGTCGATGTTGTGGACGTGCTGCTCGATGATGTGGTCGCCCGAGAGCCACTTCCAGTTCACCCAGTCGCGGATGTTCCATTCCATGTCTGTCCAGCCGGCCTCGCGCTGACGATACCACAGCATGCCCTGGTTCCAGTAAACATTGCCGCCGGTAATCTCACCGATGAGTCCTGCCTGTATCTGCTTGTTGGCCTCCACGTAGCGACGCTCGTGGTGACGCTGCGTGCCGACTACGACGCTCAAGCCCTTTGCCTGAGCCTGCTTGGCAGTTGCCATAACGGAACGATAGCCTTTGGCATCAACGCAGATGGGCTTCTCGAGGAAAGAGTGCACGCCCTTCTCTGTGGCGTACTTGAACATCTCGGGGCGGAAGACGGGAGGCGTGGTGAGGATAACCATATCGACACCAGCGTCGATGACCTGCTTGTAGGCATCAAATCCGATGAAGCAGTTCTCCTGAGGAACCTCCTGCCCACGCTCGTTGATGAGACGGTTGCGAACGTCGTTCAAGCGGTCTTCGAAGACATCGCCCAAAGCCACGACCTTGATGTTGTCGGCAGCGTCAAGCAGGTTGATGATGGCACCGCTTCCGCGACCGCCACAACCGATGAGGCCAACCTTCAGCTCCGGTCCGTCGATGGCCTTATCGGGGAGTTCGGGTACATAGTATTCGCCTTCCTTCTTGAGGGGCGTAAGTTTCTCTTTGCCAGAGCAACTGGCAAGGATTGCGGGAGCAGCCACAGCAGCGGCTCCAACAGCAGCAGCGCCAGTCAGAAAGCGGCGTCTGCTCATTCCTTCTTCTTTCATATCTTTATGGGTTTTATGGGGTTAATAAGTTTAATAGGCTTTATGGGTTAATTGTTGCATCGCAGACGACACGGAAGCCGATGCCCTTCATGTCGCTGAGCCACCAGATGCTCTTCGGGTTCTGCGGGTCTGTCTTGAGCCAAGCCTCGTAGTCGCTATGGCGTCGGGCAGCGCAACGCAACTCGCTGGCATCGTCGTGATAACAGCCGCCGCGCACCACATAGTCCGTGCCCGTGGCAGGTCCCTTCGGGTCGATGGTGTTCGCGCCAGCCTTCTCGTAGGCATCCTCGGCATACCAGTCCTGACAATACTCCATCACGTTGCCCAGCATGTTGCGCAGTCCGAATGGATTGGCAGCCACACGCGAAGGTTCCTGCGTGCGGTTCTTGCTGTTGAGGGCGTATATGGCGTAGCGATTGATGGTCGTCGTGTCGGTGCCGAAGATGCTGTTCCAAAGGCCTTCGCTCGAGTAGGAAGAGGGTTTGCCTTCGAAGAAGTAGGGTGTGTCCGTGCCGCCACGAGCTGCGTACTCCCATTCGGCTTCCGTCGGCAAACGATAGTGCCGGCCCGTCTTCAGGCTGAGCCATTGGCAGAAAGTCTCAGCTGCGTAGTGCGTCATCGTGATGGCCGGACGGTTTCCCATGCCCCAGCCCTGGTCGGGCATGCCGAATGGTGGGGTAGGGCCGGACACCGCGTCCACATCAGGACGGCTGTTGTTGGCATAGATGACCTCAGGCTTCGTGCGGCCCTCTGACATCGTCTCGACGTAGAATGCCCAGTATTGATTCCACGTCACCTCGACCTCAGCCATAAAGAACGGCGAGACAGTGACCTCGTGGGCTGGGTATTCATCGGGACGGCTGAACTTGTCGCCCTTCTTGCTGCCCATCGTGAACTTGCCGCCTGGCACAGCAATCATGTTGATGGAGGCGCGAGTGCCAGGAATCGTCTCCGTGAAGTTCGAGAAACTCGTAACAGAGGCCGGCTCCGTATAGACCGGTCCAGTCGTGTCGATGGGCGCCGTCGTCATCTTCTCGTGCTTGTAGCCCGCGATGAAGTGTCCGGCATCGAGATGGCACGAGACACATTGCAAGCCCAGCTTCTCCTCGTTCTCTTCGTAATAGAGATGTGCAGCGACGCCATCGTCGGTGATGCCTTCCGGGAAGAGATTGGCGTGGCATTTCTTGCAGGAACTGTTGAAGACGATGCTGGGCGCATATTCCTCGGTCCGCTTCGACTCGAAGTCGAAGTCCTCCTTGTCGTGGGTGAGGTACATCCAAATGTCGTGCAGGCCAATCTTGACCTTTGCCCAGTAGTAATGGGGCGTGCCAGCTGGTGGTAGGTGGCATGCAGCACAGTCCGTCTGCACACCGCTCTGGTTCATGAAGTGCTTGCTTTGCTTCCAACTTGTCTCAGCCTCGGGATGCACATGACAAGCCCCGCACGACTCGTTCGTCGAGGTGACATTGCTCGTATAGAGTGCAGCCAGCACGAGCACGATGCCGAACAGAGCGCCGCCCAGAGCAGTGAGGAAGTATTTCTTGCGAGTCGTCATTTCTGAATCTCCATTTTGAACTCAGAAGGAATCTTCACCAACTTCTTTCCCTGAGCACGCTTCACAGCATTATAGCCCAGGAACTTCAACTGATAGGTGCTGTCGGAGTCTTGAGTCAGCGTCAGCTTCTGGTCTTCGCTGCCCAGTTCGTTGGCAATGGTGATGGCGGCATGCTTGTCATCCTTGATGTCGAAGCCCACCACATACCATACGCCATAGATGTTGCCGTCCATGTATCCGTTCATCGGCCCGAAACTTTCAAAGCCAGGCACCTCGATGCTTTCCTCGTAGAGGTCGAGCCTGAGGTTAATCTTCTCTTCGGGGCTTGTCAGCTGGAGTTTCCATGGCTGCTGCGCGAGGCAGGCAACGGCGACAATAAACATCAGAGCGAGTGTAGCTATTTTCTTCATTCGGTGTCCATTTATCCCCTATAGGGGAGTCTTCATTCCTCTATAGGGCGTTGCTCATTCCCCTATAGGGCGTTAGTCATTCCCCTATAGGGGAGTTCGCATTCCCCTATAAAGGAGTTGTAAACTCCTACAAAGATAGCAAAAAAAGTGTTATGTTGTAACGCAAACCCTATACATTTATATATAAAAAGCAGAAAAGGTTTCTTTTTTAACATAAATTGTTGTACCTTTGCGCGCGAAATTAGGAAACGAAGGTTGTTAATGAGAGAAAAACGATTGGTACCAGACTTTATTTTCGAGAGTAGCTGGGAGGTTTGTAACAAGATGGGTGGCATCTATACGGTGCTCTCGACGCGTGCCAAGACTCTTCAAGAACAGTATCACGACAATCTCCTCTTCATCGGTCCAGACCTCTGGCAGGAGAAGAAAAATCCCCTCTTCCTGGAGGATGCGACGATGTGGCAACCTTGGGTGAAGATGGCTGCGGAAAGCGGTCTTCACGTCCGTACAGGTCGTTGGAACATCCCAGGCAAACCATGTGTCGTCCTTGTTGACTTTCAGCCCTACTTCGAGTTGAAGAATGACATCTACGGCTCAGTCTGGAACGACTTTGGCGTGGACAGCCTTCATGCTTACGGCGACTACGACGAAGCAAACATGTTCAGCATAGCCGCAGCTCTTGTGGTGGAAAGCTTTTTCCACTATTATCTCGGTGCCAAGAAGCAGGTTGTCTATCAGGCTCACGAGTGGATGACTTGTCTCGGAGCACTCTACATCAAAAAGCATGTGCCAGAGATTGCCACCATCTTCACTACTCACGCCACAAGCATCGGCCGTAGCATCGCAGGCAACAACAAGCCGCTCTATGACTACCTTTGGGCTTACAACGGCACGCAAATGGCAGGCGAGCTCAACATGGAAGCTAAGCACAGCATAGAACGCCAGACAGCCCATAATGTCGATTGCTTTACGACCGTCAGCGATGTCACAGGTCGCGAGTGTGCAGAACTGCTCGACAAGCAGCCCGACGTCATCCTGCCGAACGGTTTCGAAGCAGACTTCGTGCCGACAGGAGCAGCCTTTACCAAGCGTCGCAAAGAGGCAAGAGCCAAGATTCTGCAGGTGGCAAATGCCCTGACAGGCACCGAGTTTACCGACGACACGCTCATCGTCGCCACAAGCGGCCGCTATGAGTACCGCAACAAAGGCATCGACGTCTTCCTCGAGGCAGCCTACCGCAGCCTCTACGACAGCGACCTGCAGCGACCCGTCCTGATGCTCATACAGGTTCCGGCTTGGGTGGAAAGTCCACGCACCGACCTGCAAGAGCGCCTCAAGCTGGGCTGGACGTACACCGAACCGTTGCCCGATCCCGTCATCACACATAACCTGCATGAGGCTTGGAACGATCCAGTGCTCAATTTCCTGCGCTCCCACGGCATGAAGAACGATATACATAGCCGTGTGAAGGTCATCTTCGTGCCCTGTTATCTCGACGGAAGCGACGGCATCTTCCAAATGCCTTACTACGACCTCCTCATCGGCGACGACCTCGCAGCCTATCCCTCTTATTATGAACCCTGGGGCTATACACCGCTCGAGGCAGTGGCTTTCCATGTTCCCTGCATCACAACCTCCCTCAGCGGCTTTGGTGTTTGGGCCAGCACAAGTGTCGGACACGACAGCAAGCTGGAGGACGGCGTGGAAGTTATCGCTCGAAACGACTATAACTTCCAGGAAGTGGCAGAAAAGGTCAGCGCCACCATTGCCCGCTATTCCGCTTTGGACAAGAAAACCATCGACAAAGTGCGTCAAAGTGCAGCCAAGCTCGCCGAGAAAGCCCTTTGGAAGAACTTTATCACATACTACTACGACGCCTACGACTTCGCTCTGCGAAAGGCAAAAGAAAGAACAATCAAATAACCTATATAAAGAATATGAAGATTAAAGCAAGTAATGCAAATCAGCCCAGCTGGAAGCCAATCATCGTTAAAGGCAGTGTTCCAGCCGAACTCAGTAAGCTCGAAGAACTCGCTCACAACATGTGGTGGGTATGGAACTACGAGGCTCGTGACCTGTTCCGTGACCTCGATCCAGAACTCTACAGCGCCGTGAAGCACAATCCCGTAGCACTTCTGGAGCGCCTGAGTTTTAGCCGTAAAGAAGAGATTGTAAAGGATAAGAAACTGATGAAGCGCATTAATGATGTTTATGCGCTGTTCCGTAAGTATATGGATGTAGAGCCAGACCACAAGCGTCCGTCTGTAGCATACTTCTGCATGGAGTATGGCATCCACTCCGCCCTGAAGATTTACAGTGGTGGTCTGGGCATGTTGGCTGGCGACTACGTGAAGGAGGCTTCCGACTCCAACGTCGATATGTGCGCTGTCGGCTTCCTCTATCGTTATGGATACTTCACACAGAGCCTCGCAATGGATGGGCAGCAGATTGCCAACTACGAGGCGCAGAACTTCGGCTCACTGCCCATCGAACAGCAGATGAACGAAGATGGCACGCCAATGGTTGTTGACGTTCCTTATATGAACTATCACGTGCACGCCTATGTTTGGCGCGTCAATGTGGGTCGCGTGAAACTCTATCTGCTCGATACCGACAACGAGATGAACTCCGAGTTCGACAAGCCCATCACTCATGCCCTCTATGGCGGCGACTGGGAGAATCGTCTGAAGCAGGAGATTCTGCTCGGCATCGGCGGTATGCTGCTGCTCAAGAAGCTTGGCATCAAGAAGGACGTCTATCATTGCAACGAGGGCCATGCCGCACTTTGCAACCTGCAGCGTCTGTGCGACTACATCCACGAAGGTCTCACCTTCAACCAAGCACTCGAAATCGTACGTGCATCGTCTCTCTATACCGTACATACCCCTGTGCCAGCCGGCCACGACTACTTCACCGAAGACCTCTTTGGCAAGTACATGAGCGGCTATCCCCAGATGCTTGGCATCAGCTGGGATGAGTTCATCGGCATGGGTCGCACCAATCCCGACGACCATAGCGAGAAGTTCTGCATGAGCACCTTCGCTTGCAACACTTGTCAGGAAGTCAACGGCGTAAGCTGGTTGCATGGCGAGGTCAGCAAGAAGATGTTCAACAATATCTGGAACGGCTATTATCCCGAGGAGAGCCACGTCGGCTATGTCACCAATGGTGTTCACTTCCCAACGTGGTGTGCAACGGAGTGGCGACAGGTTTATGCCAAGTACTTCGATGCAAAGCATCTTAGCGATCAGTCAAACGAAGAGATTTGGCACGGCATCTACAACTGCCCGGACGAGGAGATTTGGGAAACCCGTCAGGCTCTCAAGAAGAAACTCTTCAAGTATGTCGCTGAGCAGTATAAGGAGACCTGGTTGAAGAATCAAGGCGACCCGCAGCGCGTGGTTAAGCTTATTGAAAGCTTCAATCCCAATGCTCTGGTCATTGGTTTCTGCCGTCGCTTTGCCACATACAAGCGTGCTCACCTGCTCTTCACCGACCTGGAGCGCCTCAGCAAGATTGTGAACAATCCCGAACGCCCTGTCATCTTCCTGTTTGCCGGCAAGGCTCACCCCGCCGATGGAGCAGGCCAGGGTCTCATCAAGAAGATATACGAGATTAGTCAGCGTCCTGAGTTCCAGGCAAAGATTATCTTTGTGGAAGACTATGACTTCCTGCTGGCTCGTCGTCTCGTCAGCGGTGTGGACATCTGGATGAACACACCAACCCGTCCGATGGAGGCAAGTGGCACATCTGGCGAGAAGGCCGAGATGAATGGTGTTGTCAACCTCAGCGTGAAAGACGGCTGGTGGCTTGAGGGTTATCGCGAGGGTGCAGGATGGGCTCTTACCGAGCAGCGCACCTATCAGAACCAGGAGTATCAGGACCGTCTTGATGCAGCAACCATCTACTCGCTTTTGGAGAACGAGATTCTTCCCTTATATTATAATAAGGATAAGAAGGGTATCTCTGCTGGCTGGATTAAGGTCATCAAGAACTCCATCGCACAGATTGCTCCGCATTACACCATGAAGCGTCAGCTCGACGATTACTACGAGAGGTTCTACAACAAACTCAGCGAACGTTCAAAGCAGTTGCAGGCGAACAGCTATCAGCTTGCCAAGGAGATTGCTCTCTGGAAGGAAGCTGTTGCTGAGCGTTGGGATGCAGTTAATGTAGTAAGCATCAATAGAAGCGACGATATTAATAGCGGTAACATCGAGGCTGGCACGAAGTACAATATCGAGGTTGTGGTCGATGAAGCCGGCTTGGACAATGCAATTGGTGTAGAGCTCGTGACACTCGTTACCGATAAGGACGGCGAGGATCATGTCTATCAGGTTACGCCCTTTGAACTTAAGGGACGCGACGGCAACAAATACACCTTTGTATGTTCACACACGATAGACAATGCAGGCAGCTTCAAGGTATGCTATCGCTTGTATCCTAAGAATGAGAAACTACCTCATCGTCAGGACTTCTGCTACGTGAAGTGGTTCGCATAAAGACATCACATTATAAAGACCTCTTGCGCATCGGCGTGCCAATCATGATGGGCCAAATGAGCTTCATCGTGATGGGGCTCGCCGATACGCTTATGGTAGGCCATTATGGCACGAACGAACTGGCTGCAGCTGGCTTCGTGAATAACATCGTTGCCCTGCTCATTGTGGGTGGTATGGGCTTCTCCTACGGCTTGACGCCTGTTGTGGGCGCTTTGCTGGGAGAGGGTAGGGAGCATGACATTGCCGGCAAACTTCGGAACGGACTCTTTGCTTGCTCTGGTATTGGCCTGCTGATGACTTTGCTTGCAGGACTGCTCCTCCTTGTACTTCCTTGGTTTGGGTTGCCACAAGAACTTCTGCCCCTGATTCGTCCCTATCTGTTCTTGTTGCTGCTAAGCTTGCTACCCATGATGGCCTTCAATGCCTACAAGCAGTTCAGCGACGGCATACAGGACACATCGATGCCGATGTGGATAATGCTCATCGCCAACATCCTCAATATCTTCGGCAACTGGCTGCTTATCTTCGGCCATTGGGGATTGCCTGAGATGGGATTGCTGGGAGCTGGACTTGCCACCTTGCTGAGCCGACTCTTGCAGTTGGTGCTGATGGCAGGTGTGTTCCATCTTACGAAGCATTACAGGTTTTATCGTGATGACTTCCACAAGACAAGGATTACGAAAGCAGACCAACGGGAACTGCATCGCATGGGATGGCCAGTCGCGTTGCAGTTGGGTATGGAAACTGCTTCGTTCAGCTTCAGTGCCATATATGTGGGGTGGCTTGGAGCAACGGCTTTGGCGGCACATCAGATTATGATAACCATCAGCCAACTCTTCTTCATGCTCTATTATGGGCTGTCGGCTGCAGTGGCTGTTCAGGTGAGCTATTACAGAGGTTCGGGCGAGGTGGAGCAAACAAGGAAAGTTGCGGCGGCGGGTCTGCATTTGTGCTGGTTCATTGCCCTCCTCGAAGGTCTCCCGCTATTCCTGTTGCGTGATAAGGTCGGTTTGCTCTTCACGGGCAATGCCGAAGTTGTCTGCCTCGTGGCAATGGTGACTATACCTTTCCTCCTCTTCCAGATTGGCGACGCTTTGCAATGCACCTATGCCAATTCCCTTCGGGGAATGGCTCGCGTGAAGCCAATGATATGGATAGCCTTCGTCGCATATATCGTCATCTCGTTGCCACTTGGCTATATCTTCGGCTTCATTTGTGGCTGGGGACTTGTTGGCGTGTGGATGGCATTTCCCTTCGGCCTAACCAGCGCAGGATTGCTGTATTATAAAGAATTCAGAAGATGAGTGAATTGAAGCCCATAGCACATATTGAGACGGATTTCCCTACAAAGTTCGGCGTGCCTCGCCAGAGCGGATTGGTGGCGGGACTGAAAGGCAGGATTGTCTTCGAGCCTGAGTATCGCGACCCTGAGGCCTTGCGAGGGCTGGACGGCTTCAGCCATATCTGGTTACTTTGGGACTTCAGCGAGGCGCGACGGGAGGGCATGAAGTGGCGACCTACAGTGCGTCCCCCTCGTCTTGGCGGCAACAAGCGAGTAGGGGTCTTTGCTACTAGAAGCCCTTATCGCCCTAATAACATCGGGCTCTCTTCCGTTCGTATTCTCAGCATTAACCTGCACACCCCCGACGGACCTGTGATAGAGGTTGAAGGCGCCGACCTGATGAGCGGCACCCCCATATTCGACATCAAGCCCTATCTCGCCTTTACCGATAGTCATCCCGATGCTACAGGGGGCTTTACGGAAGAGACTTTCAATTCGAATCCTTCCTTGGAATCGATATCCTTTACATTTAATTCGATACTTACGAAGACTTTCGACCCAGAGCATCTTAAAACGCTGAAAGAGATACTTCTTTCCGACCCGCGACCTCATTATCATGATGACCCCAATCGCGTCTATGCCCTTGAGTTTGCAGGCAAAGAGGTCAAATTCTGTATCAGACCTAATCAAATTGAGGCTTGGATAGAATAATAACAACTTGCCTGAATTGTAGGAACGCCTTTAAGGGCGAAAATTGAACTGGCATGGAGTGTGGGAAAACGTTGCACGTGATGTCTTCAAACTATCCACGTGAAGTTCCTCAACTATCCACGTGAAGTTTTCAAATTATCCACGTGAAGTTTTCAAACTATCCACGTGACGTTTTGTGTCACCCTTTGGAGCCCTTGGACTCGTTGCGTGGAATGCATGGCCGCATCGGCTTTGGAGACCGATCCAATGGGCAATCTCACTGCCTCTTCTGCCTTGTATGGGGTGGTAGCGCACTAATTTGTCCGAATTATTTTGCCATTTGCTTTCTTCTTCGTAACTTTGCGCTCCGAAAAGACCACGTACGACGAACAGGCAGATGCTTCTGCCCCCATCGTAAGGTAAACAATATGGAAAAATCTAAAACGAAACAGGCGAATCATTGTCTTAATTGCGGCCACACGTTCAAGGGAAATTTTTGCCCGAACTGCGGCCAGAAGGCCGAGACCAAGCGTTTGCGGCTGAGCGAGATGCTGATAAATATGATAGGCCCCTTCGTTGGGGGCGACAACAGGTTCATGCGCTCTTGTCGCGACCTGATTATCCGTCCCGGATACATGACACGCGACTATGTGCTGGGCAAGCGCATCAGATACTACCACCCCTTGCAGTTGTTCGTCTATCTCCTCACGACCTATGCTGTCTTCTCGTTCCTCTTGGGCATCAATTCTTCCATCTTCGACGAGGTAGCCTTCCAGGATATTGACCCCGACAAATTGGACCTAGAGTACGCTTCCATTGAGTACATCATCAAGATCATGGGCAAGATATCTTCCAACAAGCTCTACGGCACTGTGGCGGCTGCGCTCTTTGCCGTGCCGAGTTTCCGATTGGTCTTCAAGAGGTACAAGATAGAGCGTCCCGACGGGCAGCGGCTTTCCCTGAACGATACTGAGCAGTTCTACGCCCAAATCTACAACTCGTGCATCTCCCTGTTGTACTCTACGCTGCTGCTCCCATTTTGCCTCATAGATGGATTTGATAATGTGCTGAGCTGGTTCTTCAAGATTGTCACCACAATCTATGTCGTTGTCCTCTACAAGCAACTTACGGGGATAAGTTGGTGGAAGAGCTGCCTGTTGTGCCTCCTCGGATTCACGTTAGCCTGCTTATACTTCATGATTGTCATTATAATCATTATAATCATTTGTTTGGCCGCAGGCATGATAGACAAGATAAGCGGGTAGAGCCCTCAAAAAAAGACAACAGACCTCTTGACCGCAAGAAAGATCTGTTGTCCTTAGTCCGTTGTCTTTTTAATGTATGAACAGCATCTCGCGATACTTTGGCAAGGGCCAAAGTTCGTCGTCGACGATGAGTTCCAGATGGTCAACGTGGTAGCGAATCTCCTCGATGAGGGGCGCTACTGTATCGTGGTAGGCAATAGCGCGCTCGCGGCCGTCTTTAATGCGATTGGCTACGCGGCGTGCTTCGATGAGGCGCTCCACGTTCTCGATGATGAACGCATTGTGCTCGCCCATTTGCTTGATGAGGCTCAGGTTTGTGCTATTCAAGGGATCGGCAACCTCGGCGGGGAATATTTGCTTCATGCGGTGCACGTTGTCGATGAGCTGCGTCTGGTAGCGCGTGGCGACGGGTATGATGTGGTTCATACAGATGTCGCCGAAGATGCGTGCCTCAATCTGAACTTTCTTGATATAAGTGTCGAGTTTGATTTCGTTGCGTGCCTCCAGCTCTGCCTTGCTCAGAACGTTCATTCCCTCGAACATCTCGATGGTCTCGGGCTTGAGGTATTGGTCGAGGATGATGGGAGCGCTGGTCTCGACGTCGAGCCCTCTGCGCGCTGCTTCCTGCTTCCAAGCCTCGCTGTAGCCGTTGCCGTCGAAGCGGATGGGCTTGCAGGTCTTGATGTCCTCGCGAACGATGCGAAGGATGGCTTTCATGGGCTCCAGACCTTCGCTGATAAGGGCATCGACACGCGTCTTGAAGTTCGTCAAAGCCTCGGCCATTGCTGTGTTCAGCACTATCATCGATGCGGCACAGTTCTGCTGACTGCCCACGGCACGGAACTCGAACCTGTTGCCCGTAAAGGCGAAAGGCGAGGTGCGGTTGCGGTCGGTGTTGTCCTGCGTCAATTCGGGTATCTGCGGTATGTCGAGGCTGAGCGTCTGCTTTCCGGAAAGGCTGATTAACTCGTCGTCAGTACTTGTCTCTAAGTGTTCGAGCAGATCGCTGATTTCCTTTCCCAAGAAGCTCGACACGATGGCTGGTGGTGCCTCGGCTGCTCCAAGACGATGCACATTGGTAGCACTGATGATAGAGGCCTTCAGTAGGCCATTGTGGCGATAGACTGCCATCAGCGATTCGACGATGAATGTAACGAAGCGCAGGTTGTCGAGGGGCGTCTTGCCTGGGCCATGAAGCAGGATGCCGGTGTCGGTGGAGAGGCTCCAGTTGTTGTGCTTGCCGCTGCCGTTGATGCCTGCGAAGGGTTTCTCGTGCAGGAGACAGCGGAAGCCATGCTTGCGAGCCACTTTCTTCATCAGGCTCATGATGAGCATGTTGTGGTCCACGGCGAGGTTCGTCTCCTCGAAGATGGGAGCCAGCTCGAACTGGTTGGGCGCTACCTCGTTGTGGCGTGTCTTGCAGGGGATGCCGAGTTCCAGAGACTTTATCTCGAGGTCCTTCATGAAGGCGGCAACACGCATCGGTATGGAGCCGAAGTAGTGGTCGTCCATCTGCTGGTTCTTCGCGCTGTCGTGGCCAAGCAGGGTTCGGCCGGTCATCATCAGGTCGGGACGGGCTGCATAGAGTCCCTCATCAACGAGGAAGTATTCCTGTTCCCAGCCAAGGTTGCTGACGACCTTCTTGACGTCGGGATAGAAGTAGCGGGCAACAGCTGTTGCTGCTTTATCAACGGCCTTGAGCGACTTCTTGAGCGGTGCCTTGTAGTCGAGTGCCTCGCCTGTATAGGAGATGAAGATGGTGGGAATCATCAGGGTGTCGCCAAACACGAAGACGGGGCTTGTGGGGTCCCAGGCACTATAGCCTCGGGCCTCAAAGGTCGAGCGAATGCCACCGCTTGGGAACGAACTGGCATCGGGCTCTTGCTGAACGAGCTGCTTGCCCGTGAACTCCTCTATCATGCCGCCTTTGCCGTCGTGCTCCACAAAGCCGTCGTGCTTCTCGGCAGTGCCTTCGGTCAGAGGTTGAAACCAATGCGTGCAATGCGTTGCGCCAAGTTCCATCGCCCACTTCTTCATGCCAGCAGCCACAGCATCGGCTGTCGCCATGTCGAGCGTGGCATCGCCTTCGATGACGTCGCACATCTTCTTATAGATATCGGCTGGCAGATACTGTTGCATCTTCTGCCGGTTGAATACGTATTTGGCAAAGAACTCGCTTGGACGCTCCTTGCGGTTGGGTACTTCGACGGGCCTTTTCTTGAATGCCTCGCCTACAATCTGAAACCTAAGAGTACTGGACATCTTTTATATTTACGATTTGACGATTTACGATTTTAGGATTTATTCTCCCTAAAGGGGGTTAGGGGGTCTCTGTGAAGCGACAGGAGAGGTCGTCGAAAGCATCGATGCGACGGTCACGCAGGAAGGGCCACCATTGTCGGACGGTTTCTGTGCGCTGCAGGTCAACATCTACGACGACGGCTTCTTGCTTGGTGTCGCTTGCCTGATAGAGTAGTTCGCCCTGCTGGCCTGCCACGAAACTGCTTCCCCAAAACTGGATGCCACCAGTCGCGCCGCTTGGGTCTGGCTCAAAGCCGACGCGATTGACTGCCACGACAGGGATGCCGTTGGCAATGGCGTGGCTGCGTTGAATGGTCATCCAAGCATCGCGCTGACGTTGCTGCTCCTCCTTGGTGTTGGTACTCTCGAAGCCAATGGCAGTAGGGAAGATGAGGAGGTCTGCTCCCTGCAGGGCCATGAGGCGTGCTCCCTCGGGATACCATTGGTCCCAGCACACTTGTACGCCAAGCTTTCCTATGCTTGTCTCGATGGGGTGGAAGCCAATGTCGCCAGGCGTGAAATAGAATTTCTCGTAATAGGCAGGGTCGTCGGGAATGTGCATCTTGCGATATCTGCCTGCGATGCTGCCATCGATATCGAAGACGACTGCCGTGTTGTGATAGAGACCTGGGGCACGACGTTCGAAGAGGCTCGTGACGAGGACGACGTGGTTCTCTCTGGCTTTCTTCGAATAGAACTCGGTTGCATCGCCTGGAATGGATTGGGCGTAGCGGAAGTTCATTACATCTTCCGTCTGGCAGAAGTAAGGGCTGTCGTGCAGTTCTTGAAGAACGACGAGCTCTGCACCTTTCTTGGCTAGCTTGCTGATGCTCAGCGCAATCTTCTTGCGATTCTCTGCAACACTTTCTGTGCAGCTTTGTTGTATGATACCTATCTTCATAATGCTTCTCTTGGAAATTGCATGGTGCAGCAATGCAGGCTTCCATGCTGAATGATGAGTGTTTGGCAGTCAATGCCGATGATGTCGTGATGAGGGAATGCTTCCTGAAGCCGTTCCTTTGCCTTGAGGTCGGTCGATGCGTCGCCATAGGTGGGCATCAGGACGGCGCCGTTCGTGATGAGGAAGTTGGCGTAAGTGGCAGGCAGACGATTACCATCTTCATCGTAAACGGCCTTTGCCATGGGCAATGGGATGAGACGATAGGGCTTGCCTTCCATTGTCCGGAACTCCTTGAGTTGTGCTTCCATCTTTGATAGTTCAGCATAATGCTCGTCTTCCTTGTCGAGGCATTGCACGTAGGCGATCGTGTCGTCGGGACAGAAGCGTGCCAGCGTGTCGATATGGCTGTCTGTGTCGTCGCCGGCGAGGTAGCCGTAGTCGAGCCACAGGATGCGTTCCGCATGAAGTGCTTCGAGCAGTCGAGCCTCAATCTGTTCCTTTGTGAGCGGCTGGTTGCGATGTGGCGCAAGCAGGCATTTGCTTGTAGTCAAGATGGTCCCTTTGCCGTCGCTCTCGATGCTTCCTCCCTCGAGGACGAAATCGAGGTGGCATTCATATGTCCCTTTCAGAATGTTCTGCTCTGCCATTCTTCGGCAAATCTCGTTATCGAGTTCGGCGGGGAACTTCTCGCCCCAGCCGTTGAACTTAAAGTCGAGCAGATGGGGGCCGTCATTGGCAAGCAATGTGATGAAGCCATGGTCGCGAGCCCAAGTGTCGTTGGTTGGCGCTTTGCAGAAGGAGATGCGGGTAAGTTCCCTTGTAGTCAAGGCTTCTTCGAGCAATTGGCGAACATGGGCAGGCTCAGGTGTTACTATAATAATATGTACGCGCGTAGAGAGAGCCTTCGCCATATCAATATAGCAGCGGTTCACGGCCTCCAGAATGGGATGCCAATCAGTACCGGCATGCGGCCATGTGAGCTGCACGGCACCTTGTTCGTGCCATTCGGCTGGCAAGTATGATTTACTGCTTGGCATAGGAGGATGTATAATATGGGTGTGCAAAGTTACGAATAAATTAAGAATTAATGCAAAGAAATTTGGTTTTTATCTTGGAAAGCCGTACCTTTGCAGCGCAATTGTATGTAATTGCACACTAAAAACATACTGTTCGTATGAGCGTAAGAGTTCAAGACGTTATCGACGCCCTTGAAGATTTCGCGCCTCTGCCCTTGCAGGAAAGCTACGATAATGCTGGCTTGCAGGTTGGATTGACAGAAGCGGAAGTGTCAGGGGCTTTATTGTGCCTGGACGTCACGGAGGAGGTGATTCGAGAGGCGATGGAGTTGGGATGCAATATGATTGTGTCGCACCATCCGCTCATCTTCCATGGCCTGAAGCACCTGACGGATGCGGATGTGGTGCAGCGTTGCGTGCGTATGGCCGTGCAGAACGACATTGCCATCTATTCGGCTCATACCAATCTGGATGCTGCTGTGGATGGCGTCAACTACATGATGGCCGAGCGACTCGGGCTGGTGGATGTGGTGCTGCTGCAGCCTAGACAGGTGGCTGTCGGCATCGGCCAGAGTGCCCATACGGTGCAGGCTGGCTCGGGCGTGATAGGTTATCTGCCCGAAGGGGAAGACTCGTTGGCTTTCCTGCAAAGGGTGAAGCAGGCTTTCGGCGTGGAATGCCTGATGCACAACGAGTTGTTGGCTCGTCCCATAGAGAGCGTCGCCATTTGTGGCGGGGCAGGGGATTTCCTCTTGGATGAGGCTGTGAGAGCTGGTACTATCAGAGCGAGCAATACACGATGGATATATTCAATTCAATTATAGGCGAGAAGTGTCCAAGGCTGCCGCTCTTCAAGACGACAGTCTGCACCAATCCCATCAAGTATCTATAGGCCTCAAATAAAATAGTAAACCGTAAATCATTAAATAGTAAATAACATTATGGCAAGAGAAAAAGCTAAGAAAGATCCCGCTGACTACAGCGTTGAGGAGAAGCTGAAGAACCTTTATGCTCTTCAGAGCATGCTTTCAGAGATTGACAGCATCAAGACACTGCGCGGCGAGCTGCCCCTCGAGGTTCAGGACCTGGAGGACGAAATCGAGGGTATGACGACTCGCATCGAGAAAATCAACAACGACATAGCTGAGCTGAAGAAGGAAATCAGCGAGCGCAACGGTAAGATTACCGAGAACAAGGCAAACATCGAGCGTTACAACACGCAGATGGACAGCGTCCGCAACAATCGTGAGTACGACAGCCTGACGAAGCAAGTGGAGTATGCCGAACTCGACAACCAGTTGCACGAGAAGAAGATACGCGAGGCTAAGGAACTTGTGGAGGCAAAGACAGCCGAGATGACGCGTTGCAACCTCGACGTGAACGACCGCCGAGTGCTCCTCGAAACGAAGAAAGAGGAACTGGAGGAGATCGTAAGTGAGACTAAGGCTGAGGAAGAGAAGCTCCGCGAAAGGGCTAAGAACCTGGAACTCACCATCGAGCCGCGTCTCCTGAATGCTTTCAAGCGCATCCGCCGCAATAGTCGCAACGGCTTGGGCATCGTCTCTGTTCAGCGCGACGCTTGCTGCGGTTGCTTCAACAAGATACCACCACAGCGCCAGCTCGACATCCGTAGCCGCAAGAAGATTATCGTTTGCGAGTATTGTGGCCGCATCATGATTGACCGCGAACTGGCCGGACTGCCCTCAGAAGCTCAGGAAGGAGCAAAGAAGGGTACTCGTAAGCGTGCTTCGAAGAAGAAGGAAGAATAAGCCTTTCAGTTTCTGTAAACAAACAAGGGCGTGCCATCATTATTATGACGGCACGCCTTTCTTTTAAACGCGGCGTGCCGAGTTGCCCGATTCGGCGTGCCGAGTTCACAAACGTGGCACGCCATGTTTGCCAATTCGGCGTGCCGCGTTTGTAAACCTTCTGTGTCTCCTATTCTTCTTTGATGTTGTTGTATGTTGGAATATTCTCGACAAACTGGTAGGTGCCGCTCTCGTAGTCTATCTGGCAGCAGTAATGTTGCAGCCCGTTGCTCACAATGAGCCACTTCACTCGAAGCCGGATATTGTATCGGCTTATCTGCTCGAAGACCTGCTGAGTGATGTCGATATTGGGCGCCTTGTACTCGATAATCATCAGTGGCTCAGCCTGTTTGCCATAGACAACCGAGTCGCAACGCTTCTTCGTGCCGTTCAGGGTGATGGACACCTCGTTGCCAATGCACTCTGCAGGATAGCCTTTCTGACTAATCAGGAAGTGGACGAACTGCTGCCGAACCCATTCCTCGGGCGTCAGAGCCACATATTTCCGCCTCAAAACGTCAAAAACATGAGGTTTCCCGGCCTTTGTCGTGACCTTAAGCTCAGTTTTCGGAAGGTTAAGTACCTGCATATCGATTTTTTTCGTAACTTTGCTGCAAAATTACATAAAAGATGAAGACAAAGCAAGAAATCGTAGAGAATTGGTTGCCAAGATACACGCAAATGCCACTCGAGAGCTTCGGAACATACATTCTGCTCACGAACTTCAACAACTATGTGGACATCTTCTGCGACAACTTCGGCATAGAAAAACCCGCCTACACCTCGAACATGCGATGTGCAACGGCTGACGGCATCACCATCATCAACTTCGGTATGGGTAGCCCGAACGCTGCCATCATCATGGACTTGCTGAGCGCCATCAAGCCGAAAGCCTGCCTGTTCCTGGGCAAATGCGGCGGCATCTCATCGAAGACACAACGCGGCGACCTCGTCCTGCCCATTGCAGGCATCCGAGGAGAGGGTACCAGCAACGACTACTTCCCGCCCGAAGTGCCTGCTCTCCCCGCTTTTATGTTGCAACGTGCGGTCAGCTCAACAATCCGAGACCTTGGCTTCGATTACTGGACCGGCACAGTCTATACGACCAACCGACGCGTCTGGGAGCACGACGACAAGTTCAAGGAGTATCTCCGCACAACAAGGGCAATGGCTGTCGATATGGAGACGGCAACGCTTTTCACTTGTGGCTTCGCCAATCACATCCCGACTGGAGCACTCCTTCTGGTCAGCGATAACCCCATGACACCTGAGGGCGTGAAGACGAGCGAAAGCGACCGTCAGGTAACGGCAGGTTATGTGGTCGATCATGTAAACATAGGCATTCAGGCACTCGAAATGATCAAACAGGACAAGAAGACTGTCAAGCACCTGAAGTTCGACTACTAAATATGGCAGCGAAGGGCATTACATACGACGATATCCTGCGCGACCTTAAGGCGCAGAAAGTGGCTCCCGTCTATTATCTGATGGGCGAGGAGGACTATTATATCGATAAGCTGAGCGATGCCATCGTGGATGCCGTGCTGACGGAGGACGAGAAGGATTTCAACCTCGACATCGTCTATGGCGCAGAAGTCGATATAGACAAGGTGATTGAACTGGCTCATGCCTATCCCATGATGGCCGAAAAGCGTGTCGTCCTCGTGCGAGAAGCGCAAGCAATGCGCTCCATCGATGGCCTCGAGGCATATCTCGAGCACCTCACTCCCACGACGGTTCTCGTCTTTTGCCACAAACACGGCAAACTCGACGCACGAAAGGCAGCTGCCAAAGCTATTCAGCAAGTGGGCGTCGTCTTCGAGAGCAAACGTCTTTTCGACAACCAGCTCGCACCCTTCATCTCGCAATATCTTCATAAACATAATGTCGATATCGAGCCCCAAGCCGTTCAGATGCTTGCGGGGCACGTAGGCTCTGACCTGAGCCGACTCACCACGGAAATGGACAAACTGCTCCTCGCTCTGAATGGAAATAGGGTAGTGGGGGCCTCGCTCGTCGAGGAACTGACTGGCATGAGCAAGGACTTTAATGACTTCGAACTGCAGTCCGCCCTCGCGCAACGTAACATCTTCCGTGCAAACCAAATCGTAAAATACTATCAAGGCAACCCTCGCAGTTTCTTCATCACCAGAACCCTTACCAATTTATTTACATTTTTTTCTGACGTTATGCTGGCATATTATGCTCCAGACAAAAGTGATGCCGGTATAGCTGCCTGGTTAGGGAAGACAGAATGGAAGGTCAGAATGGACATCGGGCCAGCCCGAAGAAGCTACTCCGGCGTGAAGGTAATGCAAATTTTGGGCGAAATTCGCAAAACTGACGCCAAAAGTAAGGGGGTAGGGGGCGTAAGAACACCCCAAGAAGAGCTTCTTCAGGACCTAATCTTCTTTATTTTACATTAATTTTCACCAAAACTGTCTTGACTCGCGAAGCCAGTTTTCTGCCCTTATCCCCTGAAATAAAACATCTTAGATAGGATTCTACCCTTCTGAGAATCGCACGAAAATCCTCAACCTTTCCCTCGGTCCGAAAGAACGCGAAAAACGTCGATTTTTGCGATTTAGGCTGTTTTTCCGCGTTTTTAGCCTGTTTGGATTTAGAAACATAAACAGGTGCATTTCCATACAAAACCAAACAAAACGACCAATTCAATTTACAAAACTCCCTAATGCCATATTCATCTGTTTTGTTTCCAAAACTGCAATATCAAAACCAAAACACAGGTCGCTGCATATTTCTGTGAAATCTTATGCACAACAAATTGGCATTCTTATTGCATTGAAAACCAGTAAATAATGCAATTTGGCTAAAATTAAATGGAGATATAATTGCACAAAACAGGGAGAAAATGCCACTTTGACCCTGAAGATGCCTAGAAACGTGTGCTTAATGCGTGCATTACGTCATAAAACCCAGAATGATACGCAATTTTGCAAAACAAACTTACTTTAAGCTGATTTTGTGGCAGATAGAGGGTTTTGTACAAGAAGAGTCATTCTTTTCTGCAAGTCAATTTTGTTTTGTAGATGCAGTTTTGTGAATTGTGAAACTAAATGAATTTTTAAATTTTCAAAGTAAAAGTTTTGCAGATTAAACTTTATTTTGTACCTTTGCACAGGTTTAGAAATGCAAACAGGCACGTAAAACGATACACTTATATATTATGAAGGACAGGATTAGTGCTCTCATGAAACACATGGGAATGTCGCAAAAAGATTTTGCTAACGAGATATGTATTTCGCCAGGAACTCTTTCGAGTATTTTTAGTGGCAGGAACAAACCGACCCTTAACACCCTTAATAACATTCACGAACGTTTTCCTGAAGTTAATATGGATTGGCTGATGAACGGAAAGGGCGAGATGTTTGGTTCTACAGCTCCTGTTTCTCCGCAATTCGAATCGAATAATGATGGCTCACAGATTGCGCCATCTTCTGGTTCTGGATTGCCTATTCAACCTGGGTTCATGGATCATCTTGCAACCTCTCAGCAGATGCCCCCTCAAACTTCCAATTTGACGTTAGAAGGAAAAATATTTGACAAACCTTCTCGTAAAATAGCAGAAATAAGAGTCTTTTATGACGACGGAACATACGAGATATTCTCTCCTAAACAATGAAAAATGTCGGAACATAGTTTTATGTTCCGATTTTTTTTAGCCATAACTTTGTCGCATAACTGTTACGCTTAGGCATAATACGATACATTTTTGCTTGTTTTGTTTGTTTATCTCTTGCTATTGTCGTAACTTTGCACCGCGTTATATATAATAATGTATATGAGGAAGTACGTTTTGGACCTTCGAGTTACCTCTGCTGAGCAGCTGAGTGAACGATATCTCCTGCTTTCGGCGACCAATCCGGCAGGTCCTCTTCCGGAAATGAGTCCTGGACAGTTTGCCCAGCTCCGTATTGACGACAGCAAGGAGACGTTCCTGCGCCGTCCAATTAGCTTGCATCATGTTGATTATGAGCATAATGAGGTCAGTTTCTTGATACAAAAAGCTGGAAAGGGAACTGCGTCGCTTTGGCTGAAACAGCCAGGTTCGACGTTGAACGTCATTTTGCCTCTTGGCAAAGGCTTCACGATGCCCACATCGACGGAACAGAAGTTCTTGCTCGTTGGAGGCGGTGTTGGCGTTGCTCCCCTCCTGTTCATGGGAGAAGCGATGCTGCGGATGGGCGTTCGACCCACGTTCCTGCTTGGTGCTCGCAGTAAGTCTGACCTGCTATTGCTCGACAAGTACCGTGCTTTGGGGACTGTTTATGTGACCACGGAAGACGGTTCGGAAGGCGAAAAAGGCTTCGTTACGCAGCACACTGTTTTGCGGCGAGAAAAGTTCGATAACATTGCTGTGTGCGGCCCTAAGCCAATGATGTTGGCAATGGCTTCCTATGCAAAACATGCAGGAATCTTGTGTGAGGTGAGTCTCGAAAACGTGATGGCTTGCGGCTTGGGCGCTTGCCTTTGCTGCGTCGAAAACACGAAAGACGGAAATGTATGTGTCTGCAAGGAAGGACCTGTGTTCGATGTTGAGAAACTGAATTGGTGAAGTCTCAAAACGTGGCGTAGTTAAATTGCAAAGTTAACGTGTTAAGTTGGCAAAGTTAACGTGTTAAAATGATAAAGTTTACGTGTTAAGTTTGGCAACGACACTAGGGTGGTTGACAAAGATACTGTAAAGGAAAGACAAAGATGGCAGATATGCGAGTGAAAATAGCAGGCTTGGAGCTGACGAATCCGGTGCTTACGGCGAGCGGAACTTTTGGCTATGGCATAGAGTATCAAGACTTTATCGACCTGAGTCAGCTGGGAGGTGTCATCGTCAAGGGCACTACCCTCGAGCCTCGAGAAGGCAATCCTTATCCCAGAATGGCCGAGACGGCACAAGGAATGCTGAATTGTGTTGGCCTTCAGAATAAGGGAGTGGATTATTTCTGCCAGCATATCTACCCTCAGATAAAGGACATCAAGACCAACATGATTGTGAATGTGTCTGGTAACAGTCCTGAGGATTATGCCGAATGTGCTGCCCGTATCAATGAACTCGATTGCATTCCAGCAATAGAGCTTAACATCTCCTGCCCGAACGTCAAACATGGCGGAATGGCTTTCGGCACAACGACCGAAGAAGCGTCGAGTGTCGTAAAGGCTGTTAGGGAGGCCTACAAGAAGACGCTCATCGTGAAGCTCTCGCCAAATGTTACAAGCATTACGGACATTGCTCTTGCCGTACAAGATGCTGGAGCTGATGCAGTTAGCCTCATAAACACTTTGATGGGAATGGCCATCGACATAGAAAAGCGTAAACGCATCTTGAGTATCGGAACGGGAGGGTTAAGTGGCCCATGCATCAAGCCAGTTGCTTTGCGAATGGTTTACCAGGTGGCTCATGCGGTTCAAGTGCCTGTTATCGGTCTTGGAGGCATTAGCTGTGCGAAGGATGCAATAGAGTTCCTGTTGGCGGGGGCTTCTGCGATAGAGATTGGAACAGCCAATTTCCTTGATCCGACCATTAGTGTCAAGGTTGCTCAGGGCATTGACGAGTACCTTGAGAAACATGGTTTCAAGAGCGTTAAAGAGATAATTGGAATCTGCGAATAAGTGACGTAAGTTATGCGAATAGACATCATAACCGTATTACCCGAACTGATAGAGGGCTTCATGCAGGAGTCTATTGTCGGAAGGGCACAAAGGAAGGGTTTGGTGGAAATACATATCCACAATCTGCGCGACTATACATTGGACAAATGGAGGCGCGTGGACGACTATCCTTTTGGCGGTTTCGCCGGTATGGTGATGCAATGCGAACCTATTGACCGATGCATCTCAGCCTTAACGGCCGAGCGTCATTACGACCAGATTATCTTCACGACCCCAGATGGGGAGCAGTTCGACCAACCGATGGCCAATAGTCTTTCGCTTTGCGAGAACATTATCATCCTTTGCGGACACTATAAAGGCATCGATTATCGCATTCGCGAACACCTTATAACTAAGGAGGTTAGCATTGGCGATTATGTCTTGACGGGAGGAGAACTTGCGGCAGCTGTAATGGCGGATGCAATCGTTCGCATCCTTCCAGGAGCAATTGGCGACGAACAAAGCGCTCTTTCCGATTCGTTCCAGGACAATCTCTTGGCGGCTCCGGTATATACAAGACCGGCTGAATACAAGGGTTGGAAGGTGCCCGAGGTCTTGCTTTCGGGTAACGAGCGCTTGATAAAGGAGTGGGAATTGCAGCAAAGCATCGAGCGGACACAAAGGCTTCGACCCGATTTGCTCAAGGGCGAGACCATTCCAAACATGAAGAAGAAAGGAAAAAACAAATAAGAGAGATATGGAAAAGAAGAAAATGAACCTTTACATCATAGCCGGTTGCAATGGCGCGGGCAAGACAACAGCCTCGTTCACGGTATTGCCGGAGATGTTGGGTTGCCGCGAATTCGTCAATGCCGACGAGATAGCAGCAGGTCTTTCGCCCTTCAATCCCGAAGGTGTGGCCATTCAAGCTGGCCGACTCATGATAGACCGCATCATCTATCTCCTGAAAGAAGGCGAGACCTTTGCCTTCGAGACGACTTTGGCGACGCGGTCGTACGTGAAGCTCATCAAGCAAGCACAGAAGCGTGGCTACTTTGTGACGCTGCTTTTCTTCCTGTTGAGCACGCCCGAACAGGCCATTGCCCGAGTGGCAAAACGCGTTGCGATGGGCGGTCACAACATACCTACCGACGTTATTTTGCGTCGTTACGAAGCGGGTTTGGCAAACCTGTTCCAGCTCTACATGCCGGTTGTGGACAGCTGGTCGCTCTATGATAATAGCGACTGCCCTGCTGTTCATCTTGCATCCGGGCTGGGTGGAGACAAGGTAATGGTATATGAAGAAGAGGCTTTTGCTAAGCTTCAGGAACAATACGGCAAGCCGGAGGAGGGCGAGAAGGCATGAAAGAGAAAGAGATACTCGAGATGCAACGCCTCATAGACGAGGGCGTTCGTCGTGCTCAGATCCGCCTTTTGCAACGAGCACATGCTGCGAACCAGAGCCTTGTGGTGTGCCGAAACGGTAAGATTCTTGAAATGGTTCCCGAGGTGGAACAAGCTTTCCAAGATAGTAATACGGGAGAC
Organism: uncultured Bacteroidales bacterium; assembly: GCA_902770725.1. GTDB lineage: Bacteria > Bacteroidota > Bacteroidia > Bacteroidales > Bacteroidaceae > Physcousia. The sequence continues at coordinate 58,179 of CACXUA010000007.1, forward strand.
CCTCTGGCACGTCGCAAGCAAAGATAAGTCTTCATGCAGAGCCCCTGCCTTCCCTAGGCGGGGCGCATTTGAAGTATGAACAGGAATATAGGAATCTTTTGTGCGTCGTCGAACAGGATGGAACCGGTGTTCTACGACGAGGCAAAACGCCTTGGCGAGTGGATTGGACGCCAGGGAAGGACGCTTGTTTATGGCGGGGCGAACTGCGGATTGATGGAGACTTTAGCCCGTTCGGTGCATGAAACTGGTGGTCGGGTGCTTAGAGTCGTTCCGCAGATTCTGGTCGATAACAATCGGGTGAGCAGTTTCATCGATGAAATTGTCTTGACGCCCGACCTGAACGAGCGCAAACAGGGCATTATCGACCGCTCGGATATCATCATTGCGATGCCCGGAAGTGTGGGAACCCTCGACGAAGTCTTTACCGTTCTGGCAGCCAATACGATAGGGATACATGGCAAACGTGTGCTCTTTTGGAACATCGAGGGTTTTTGGGACGAACTGTTCCAGATGTTCCATGCCTTGGAGCGGCGGAATGTTGTGAACAAGCCATTGAGCGATTATGTGCTTGTGGCTGATACGTTCGACGAGGTGATTCGTCAGATTGAATAGTGTAGGAGTCTTAGAAACAAACGCCAAAGTGTACGCCACTTTCACGTACGCCAGGGTATTTGCTTGAGTCGCGGAAGTCCCTTGAATAGCTGATTCCGAGGAAGTAGCGGTTCAGGTGGAAACGCAATCCTGCTTGCCAGGCTACTTGGAAGTGGTGCCAGTCGCTTGCTCCGCCAATGAGGTTTGTGCTTTCAGCTCCGGAATGTTCTCGAGCCATTGCGATAGCTCGCAGAGCGACGCCGGCAAAAGGTGCGATGGCAAAGTCTTTCTTATCCCAGGGATACCATTTGTAGGTTACGTTTACGGGGATTCGGAAGGTCAGGACGCGTCCGTTCATCGTGCTTGTTTCCCACGAGAATTTCATGTTTGCGCCCACTTCCACGAAGTAGGGCATATCCTCCACGACTTCGATGAAGCGGCTATAGCCAATTGCTAACTCGTTGAATTTCACGCGCTCCACGTCTTCGCCCACGTGATATCTCGAGGGCGAGTACTGCAGATAGAAAGCGTTTTTGTATTCCTTGTGTTGTGGTTTTGGAGCGACCTCTTCGTCGTCGAGTGTCCATTCTTCCACTTCGTAGGTATCATCAAACTGGGCTTGGGCGTTCAGTCCGAAGCACAGCACGGCAAACAGAGCCATTTTAATTCGGGTGGTAAACATGGCTTCTTCTATTTAAAGTGAAAAAGGGTAGAGGTGCCTACGAGCGTTTTGTCAGCACGATGTGGGTCACGATACCGATAATGATGATGAGCAGTGCTCCGATATTGTAGAAGTTATAGTCCACTAAATCAGCGAAATAGCTAATGATGAGCAGCAATGCGCCCAGCACAATCAGGATGATACCCAAGTTCTGTTTCTTCATAATATGTGAGTTTTATGTGTTCTTTTGCACTGCAAAGATAAGAAATATAATTAAAAGTTAGTGCAGAAGCGGAAAGAATTTTCTTTTATCAAGCGATTTTCACCTCTTATCTCAGAACTGCCACCACTTCTTTTTTAGTTTCGGATGTGCTTCTTCCTGGCGTTCGGCCATGATTTGTTCCCACGACTTTTTTTCTGTAATCATCCGGTAGATGGTTCCCCAGTCGGGCAGTCCGCCGACGTTTCGGTCGTCTATCCACACATCCGCTTTCAGTTTGCGGCTGAAGGTCCGGTTCTTGCCTTCCACCTCTTCGGGGAAGTCTTTGTTCACGGCATAGAACTCCACGCCTCTTTGCCGGCACCACTCCACGGCGTCGTCCAGGAGTTGTCCCTCGCGCACGCTCCAGAGAATCAGTTTGTGGCGCTGTTCGATGAGCATCCTAAGGGTTTGTGTGGCGAAGGGCAATTCCTTGCCGATTTCCGGGTAACGGTGTTCCACGATGGTACCGTCGAAGTCAACTGCAATTGTCATAGCTTTTCACGTAATTTTTTGCAAAGATACAACATTAAAATGAAAAATGAAAAGTTAAAAATGAAAAATGATAGGAAATGTGAAAAAACTCCCGTACTCTAATCGCTAATCTCTAATCTTTTTCTTACCTTTGCACAAGAAATAACCTTAACGATAACAGTTAACGATGACGATGACAGTTAACGATGACGATAACAGTTAACGCTAACCTCTAACCTCTCACCTCTAACCTCTCACCTCTAACCGCTAACCATTTAACTCCCAATATAATGAAGAAATCATCCTTTTTGCTTGCCCTCATGGCTGTGCTCATGATGTCGAGCTGTGTGTCAACAAAGAAGATTGTTTATTTCCAAGACCCCGAACAGGTGTTCGATCAGGGCAATCAGATCATCCAGCAGTACGAGATGCGACTCAAACCTGCCGACCAGGTGCTCGTCAAGGTCACCTGCTCCGAACCTGAACTTCTGGAAATTTTTGCGAAGGACGTCACAATGGGTTCCTCCGGCTCCAACACCTCCAATATCGGTAGCGGCGGACTCTCCAACGCCTATGGCTTTACCGTCAGCAACGACGGCAAAATCACCCTTCCCGCCGTCGGAGTCGTCGAAGTGTCGGGCCTCACAACCGATCAGGCCGCACGTCGCATCGAGGAGCGCATCGTTGCTGCCAACCTCATCAAAGACCCCGAGGTGACCGTTCGCCTGCTCAACGCACGCGTGGCAGTGCTCGGAGCCGTCAAGAGCCCACAGGTCGTAAGCCTTACCAGCGAGCGCAACACCATCCTCGACGTCCTTTCACAATGTGGCGACATCGCCGACACCGGACTGCGACAGAAACTCACGCTCTATCGCGAGGAGAACGGCCAGCGCAAGAAGTACCCCATCGACCTCACCAAGGCCGACGTCTTCAACAACCCCGCCTACTACGTACAGCAGAACGACCTCATCTACGTCGAGCCCAACAAGAGCCAGACCGTCAAGAGCAGTGCCTTCTACACCTTCCTCGGAGCCGGAGCCAGCATTGTTGGCGTCATAGCATCCGTCGTGGCACTCGTCTTTGCCGTCAAGTAAAGCTAGATCTCGATGGAGCCCCATTCCGCCGGGGCAACACTCGATATATCGAAACCATCCATCCAAAGGCCTGTGGAAACCCTCCGCAGGCCTTTCGTGTATAGGTAGGTCGAGGGCACACCCTCTATCAGCAGACACTTGCGGAAATGCCCCGCGTTCTGGGGCAACGAGAAGCTCGCCTTTAGCTTGGCTGTATGAAGCTCCACCGGAATGCAGCGCGCAATGTCCGAGCAGAGCGAGTCCGACGAGAGCAGCACATTGCTCGTGTTGTCCGTCTCTGCCGTGAAGACGGCATGGCTCATCGAGCGAGGCGCAGAGCCCACCACGTAGCCCACCACCCATACCGGCTCGTCGGTAGGGAACTCCATAGCACAAAAATCCGTGATTGTATAGGGACACACCCTCGTCCCTTCGCCAGTGCCCGCCAGGCGTACAGCCCGCAGCGCATCGCCAGCCGCATCCGCATCGCTGGGCACCACCGTCAGGTCAGCCTTCTGACAACAAGCCAGCAGCGGCAGCCAGAGCCAGCCCAGCAGCCAGCTATTCCTCCTCGGTGAAAGCATCCAGCACCTTCTTGCAGACCTTAGGCAGATTGTACTTGTAGTAGATCGTATCGCCCCACAGCACCAAGTAAACCAGCGCCACAAAGATGCCCCAGCCCAGCAGAATAATCAAAGCTAAACTCATGCCTATTGAATAAATGTAGTATTAACTACCGCAAAATTACAACAAATAAATTGAATAATGAAGAAATAATCAGTAAATTTGCAGCAGAAATCAAAAAAAATGTTGCGATATGTCTTTTCAGAAGAATGTCAAGAACCTATTCTTGTTCCTTACCCCTTGTCTGATGTCTCTCTTGATGTCTTGTCAATCCAGTCCTGATGATACGATAGCTCCGGAGGGACAAAGCACCGTTACTTTCTCTGTCAGCAACTACAGGCAGGTCAGTTTCGACGATATCTCATCATCCGCTGCGACAAGGGCTGAAACAATAAGCATGACGCTTGCCAATCTCTCTCTTACGGTCTTCGATGCAGATACAAAAGAGATTGTTTTTCCCACTGTCCTGCACAAGAGTGATGACTATATGGATAAACCACTGGAGTTCTCACAGTTTTCTGTCAGTTTGCCTTATGGCCGATACCGCATTCTGGTGCTTGGTTACAACGGAAAGAAGGCTTGCAACATAGCATCCCTTAATCATATTTCTTGGGCAGACGATTATGTGCCTAATACGTTTCTTTACCAAGAAGAGTTCACTCTAAGCGAGGGTTCAAACCTCAACAAGGAGATTACGCTTAAGCATGTTGTGGCTGCTTTTCGTGTAACAGCTGAAGATGCCATCCCTGCCGAGCTGAAGGCAATGCGTTTCACCAGTTCTGTTGGTGGCACAGTGCTAGATGCTATGACTGGTTTTGCGAAACAAAGCACAGGTCGGACTTCGGAGATAAGCGTGCCTAATAGTTATGTCGGCACGGAAGGCTTAGACTTCACTGTCTATCTTTTCCTTCCTTCGGAGCAGACTAATGGCAGCTACACCGTTCAGGCTCTTGGGCAGGGCAATGCAGTGCTTTACGAGAAGCGCTTTAATGACGTTCCTCTCCGCATCAATTATCTGACGACTTGGCAGGGCAGGGTCTTCGAAAAGAGTGACGACGATGTGCCCAGCGTGCAGCCAGGCTTCAATGTCAAGTGGGATATGGATTGGGCTGACACAATTCTTCTGACTCCCTAAGCGCCATTATACTTAGATGCCATTTTGATAAATTGTCAGTGTTTTGTGCTGAAGTCTGTCAAGATGTCAATTATTGCACACTCCTAAAAACGTCGAAAAAGGGGCTTTGGCGTGGCTTTTTTCCTGATGCGGCGTGAGGCCTTTACAAAATCGACACGTCGATTTCATAAAATCATCACGTCGATTTTGTAAAACCCTCGTGTCAACTTTGCCTTTTTGATGTGGAAAAAAGTGTGCAAAAACGGCTTAAAAGTGCCTGTTTTGCAATGCAGACTTTGCAATTTACTGCTTTTGTATGAATAGCTAAAAGTGCTGAATGAAAAGTTATCACCTGTGAATCAAGTTGTTGCAAAATTCCATTCGATTTAAGCCCTTATTTTTGCTCGGGGGTAGAAAAGTACCACCGAGACAAAAATAAGCGATTCTGGAGAGTTTTGGAAAATAGGGTGTGTAAGCGAAAAGGCCGTTTTCGTTTACATTTTGTCAAATTTTATTTCTATCAGTTTTTGCGAATCAGAGTTTCAGTCTGCAGTCGATTCCAATTTGCAGCGGTGTGCCCTGCTGGGAGAAGACTTGGCCGCGGGTCACGAAGCTGAAAGCGTCGTAGCGGGTCTTGGTCAGGTTGTTGCCCCAGAGAGACAGCTCGAGGTTGTCGTGGCGTACGGTAAGCCGTGCGTCGAGCAAGCCGTAGAAGGGCTGCGAGACGTCGTTCTCGCGTGTCCAGTAGATGCGTCCCATGCCTTTGTAGCCGGTATAGATGCTGACGTGCTGGAACCAGCCTCGTGTGTGCCAGCCGTGGAGTATGCCTACGGAAGCGGTGTGGCGTGGTGCAAAGGGCACGAAACAGCCGGTGTGGCGGAGCTTGGCGTGGGTATAGCCGTAGGAGGCGTTGACAGACAGGTTGTCGGTCAGGGCAGCCAGGAACGCAGCCTCCATGCCAACGCTACGGCTCCGGTCGGCATTGATGGTGACGCGTCCCATTCCGCTCTCTGCCATCTGGCTGATTTGCAGGTCGCGCGTCTCGATCCAGAAGGCAGCGAGGTCGGCTTTGAGGCGCCCATCGAAGAGGTTGAGGTGGGAGCCCAGCTCGTAGTTCCATGCCGTCTCGGGCTTGTAGTGCGTGGTCTCTTCGACAGAAGGTTTAGGTCCGAAAATCATTACCGAGTGCCCAGGAGGGATGCCCGGGATGCTGTTAATGAGCTCGTGCTTCATTTCCGTCTGGAGCAAGTCGCTGAAGAGCTGCACGTTGTAGCCTCCGGAGCGATAGCCTCGGCTGACAGATGCGTAGATGTTGCCCGTCTTGCCGAAGTCGTACTTCAGCGCCGCCTTTGGCAGGACGTGCAGGTCGTGGTCGGTCACCCTGCCAGCGAGCACAGGCGCCTCGGCATGGAGTCCGTAGTAGTTGACGGTTCTTCCGCGCATCGACATAGAGAAGTCGTAGTCCATGGCGCTGCCCGGAGCGTCGTAAATCATTTTATAGTGCTCGTAGTCGAGTCGCACTCCAAGTGTCAGAGAGAGGTTCTTGACGATTTCGACCGTGGACTGGTGGAAGGCCCCGAGGTTGAGGGCAGGCGTCTGGAAGGTGCCTCCCATCGGCATTGTGGTGTTGAGGAAGGCCAGCGACATGGGCATGTTCTTGGGCATGTATCCGTTGATGACCTGCGAGAGCCAATCGACACCCTCCTGATAGAACGTGACGGGCGCTTCGGTGCGGAGCCACTGGTACTGGAAGTTGAGGCCGGAGGTCCACTGCCAACGACCATCGCCTTTGGACTTGACGGCAATCTCCTCGCTCAGGACCTTGCTGTTCTGCTTTTGCTGGAGGCTATAGAGGTCTTGTCGGGAGAAGTCCTGGTCCATGAACATGTCGTCGTGGAGGAACTGGAAGCCGGTCGTGCTGGTCATCATGACGCGCCCGAGGTCGTGTTCGGCATTGAGCCCGAGGGAGAGGTTGTGCCGGAGATAGCTCGAATGGCGGTTGTAGGCCACCAGTCCGGCATCTGGTCCCTGCTGTGCAGCATAGGGATAGCCGCCCTGCTTGGTCCACTGGTAACGAGCCGAGAGGTCGAGCCGCACCTTGTCGGAGGGCACGAAGATGCCTCGCCAACGAGCCGAGATGTCGTCGCCACGGTCCACGTGTTTGCCGTCGAGCGCCTGGTTCTTATAGAAGCCACCGAGGTGTTCATAACCCACTCCGGCACTAAAGGCAAAGCGTTCGGAGGGTCGGTGGTAGTGGGTCACGCGTGCGCGATAATTATTATATGTAGCGGCTCCCAGCATCAGGTCGGTGCCCTGGTAGCTCATCGGGTTCTTGGTATAGACGCGAATGAGTCCGCCAATGGTATTGCGGCCGAAGAGCGTGCCTTGCGGGCCTCGCAGAACATCGATACGGTCGGCGTCGCTCAGGTCCTGGTCCATGCTGCTCATGTTGGCCAGAGGAACGTCATCGACGTACATCCCGATGGCAGGCGTTCCGATTCGGCTGCCAACGCCACGCAGATAGATGCTGCTGGTCAGTCGGCTTCCGTAGGTGGGGATGAAAAGTCCCGGCGTGTGGGCGGTCAGGTCCTTGATGTTGTCGATTCCCATCTCCTGCATTTGACGGTCGCCAAAGGTCGATGAGGAAAGGGCTTGGTCGCGGAGAGCCGAGTGTTCTTTGGGCGTGCTGACCACCACGATTTCGTCCATCTCGTGCACGGAAATGGTGTCCGATTCGTTGGCATAAAGTGCTCCCCCGACTCCCATTAGAGGGAGCAGGGAAAACGCCACGAAAATAGTTGTTAGTTTAGTTAATGGATAATGTGTAGGTTTTTTAGCTAATATTTTAAGCATGATTTTGTGTGATTTTGAATTCTGGCCGCAAAGGTACGGAATGTTTCGCGGTTTTTCCTTAAGATTGGCTTAAGATGTCTCAGGGTTCGGTGCTGTCCATCGGGATGCTCAGCTCGACGCCCATCAGCATTCCTTCGGCAGTGCGCTTGTTGCCCATCCGGATGGGGATGCCCAGGAAAGCGGCCTGTTGCCTAGCGCTGGCCAGCTCGTTGAAGTCGGGGCAACTGCCTGTTGATGTGAGGGTTAAGGTGTACTCCCGAACGGTCAGTTGCGAGGAAATCTCCCACCTGGCACCCTCTGGAGCGTGCCTGAGGAACAGGGAAAAAACGGCGGAGAAGATCTGTCGCAAGATGGCCTCGTCCACCATGATTTCGTAAACGAAAGGGGTTAGGCGAAGATAGCAACGGATGTCCTTCTTGAGTATCGCACCCTCGTGGCACATAAGCAGTTCGCGAAGAAAGGCGTCAATCTTCACGACCTCCGGTTCGGGCGCCTCGAGAGGCAGGATGAGCCCCACGCCCCGAACGGCTCGAACAGGGCCATCCTTGGTCCAGCCAAGCTTGTGTCGCAGCGAAGAGAGGTGGACGTCCAGCGTTCCCGTATCGTAGAGGAAACGCTCGCCCCAAACAGACTCGATGATGTCGTCTCGCCGACACACAACTCCCTGATTCCTCAACAGATAGAGCAACAAACGATACTCCGTTTCTGTGAGCGTCACGGGTTTGCCCGACTGCAAGACCTGATGCGCATTCGTATCGACCAGGAGGTCGGCGTAGTGGATGTTTTTCTGCACCTTAATTATAATCTTCGGGCGTGAAGGTGAGTTCCATATACTTCTCGCCAGTCGTTTCGCTGCAATAACTATAGCAGAAGGAAATTCCCTCGTCCTTGTAGATTTTCAGTTGGAGGCTGCCCTTCAAGCCCTTCAGGATGGTGTTGTGGAACTCGGAACTCATCCGCTCGTTGGTGTAAATCGTCTCGTTATCGAGCTCGCCCCGGACTGTGTAGAAGTATGTAAGTGTCCGATTCTCAATGCTATAGACAGCGCTGTCCAATCTGGTGCATTCGTCCACGAACTTGGGGCATTCCTTTTGCGTGAACTGCTGGAACTCCCTTTGGAACAACTCGTCCTTCGTCTCGCGCTTGCAAGCTCCCAAGACCAACAAAATAAAGCAGGAAATGGCTAATACCTTGTTCATATTTCTCGATTTTGGAGTCGCAAAGTTATACTTTTTCCTGAAATAAACCCCCAAAGGTGCTTGATAAATATCAAATATATGCCAAATAACATAAAAAAAGTGTGCTTATACTTGTATATTTGTAGAAGTTGACGTACCTTTGCACCCAGATTAATTGAGAGAAATAAGATTGATCAAGGAATAACGAACTAAAATTTTAAAGTTATGACAGCATTAGTTGGAACATTGGCAGGTGCCATTTGGACTGCCCTCAATGAAAATGGTGCACTGAACACTAAGGACCTGAAGAAGGCTGCTAAGATTAAGACCGACAGAGATCTTTATCTGGCTCTCGGCTGGTTGCTCCGCGAAGACAAGGTGGTAGTAGCTGAAGCTGACAAGGTAGTGACAGTTACCCTGAAGTAAGAAACGCACAGCTCCCTTTCGGGGGAGTGTTCGACGAAATTGCCCTTCGAAGGTTCGACTTTCGGAGGGCAATTTGTATCTGTGCCGTTTGTTTTGGCAAATTCCTTAGCAGGAATTTTGGGGTCTCGAAATTTCTTTGTAAATTTGCAGCCGTGAAAAAGGTGCTCTACATCCATGGCTTTGCCAGTGCCGGTAGTACAGGTTCCGCCACTCAGATGCGCAACCACCTCTATCCGAAAGGCGTGCAGGTGGTCAGCCCAGACGTGCCTGTAGATCCCATCGAGGCAATAGGTTTCCTTAAAGAACTTGTGGCCAGCGAACAACCGGATCTCATCGTCGCAACCAGTATGGGAGCCCTCTATGGCGAACAACTCAAGGGCGTGAAGCGCATCCTGGTCAATCCCTCGTTCCACATGGCTCGGCTGTTGACCTTCCGAGGCTTGGGACGCCGTGAATTCCGCAATAAGAGGCAAGACGGTGCAACGGAGTTCAAGGTTGATAAAACCATGATTCAGGCCTTCCAACAGGTCGAGAAGGAGAGTTTCAAAGGCATCGACGCCAACGAGAAAGCTCTGGTTTGGGGACTCTTTGGCACTGGCGACAAGCTCGTCAATTGCCAGAACGACTTCCAGAAGCACTATGGAAAGGACCGGATGCAACTCTTCGATGGGGAACATTTCCTCAACGACAAAGTGCTGAGCAAAGTCGTGATGCCACTGGTAGAGGAAATCGTAAATTGTTAATAGCTAAATCGTAAACATATAGTCAATTGTAAATCGTCAAATAGTAAATTACTTCGATGTTTGAAAATTTAAGCGAACGGCTCGAGCGGTCGTTCAAGATACTGAAAGGTGAAGGCAAGATAACTGAGATCAACGTCGCCGAGACGCTGAAGGATGTGCGTAGAGCCCTGCTCGATGCCGATGTCAACTACAAGGTTGCAAAGTCTTTCACCGATACGGTCAAGCAGAAAGCACTCGGTCAGAACGTTCTGACGGCCATTAAGCCACAGCAATTGATGGTCAAAATCGTGCACGATGAACTGGCCGAACTGATGGGTGGAGAGACCACCGATATGAACCTGAAAGGCCATCCCGCAATCATCCTGATGGCCGGCCTGAATGGTGCAGGTAAAACCACAATGAGCGGCAAACTGGCAAAGTTGCTCAAGGAAAAGCGAGGGAAAAATCCCTTGCTTGCCGCTTGCGACACGTTCCGCCCTGCAGCTATGGAGCAGCTCCGTGTTTTGGGCGAACAGGTGGGCGTTCCCGTTCATCTCGAAGAAGGCGCAACCGATCCTGTACTTGTTGCCAAGAACGCCATCCAGCATGCCAAGGCTCAGGGATTCGATGTGCTTATCATCGATACGGCAGGTCGTCAGGCTGTCGACGAGGAATTGATGCAGCAGATACAAGACATTCGTGATGCTGTTCAGCCGGACGAGATTCTGTTCGTCATTGACGCTATGACTGGTCAGGACGCCGTTAATACGGCAAAGGAGTTCAATGATAGGTTGGACTATACAGGCGTGATTCTCACCAAACTCGATGGCGATACTCGAGGCGGTGCTGCGCTTAGCATTCGCAGTGTCGTCAATAAGCCCATCAAGTTCGTCGGTACAGGCGAGAAGATGGAAGCGCTCGATCCGTTCCACCCAAGCCGAATGGCAGACAGAATCCTTGGTATGGGCGACATCGTTTCGCTTGTCGAAAGGGCTCAGGAACAATACGACGAGGAAGAAGCTCGCCGTTTGGAAAGGAAAATCAAGAAGAACCAATTCGACTTCAACGACTTCTACAAGCAGATTCAGCAAATCAAGAAGATGGGCAACCTCAAGGACTTGGCAGGCATGATTCCCGGTGTCGGAAAAGCCATCAAGGATATGGACATCGACGATAATGCCTTCAAGAACATCGAAGCTATTATCCTCAGCATGACTCCCAGCGAGCGAACCCATCCCGAATGCCTCAATACGAGTCGCAGAATGCGATTGGCAAAGGGTTCGGGCACCAATATACAAGAGGTGAACAAGCTCATCAAACAGTTCGACCAGACGCGTAAAATGATGAAGCTCGTCACGGACAAGAGCAAAATGCAACAAATGGCGGCCATGATGAAAGGCCGAATGCCGGGAATGTAGTTTAAGAGTTTAAGAGTTTAAGAGTTTAAGAGTTTAAGAGTTTAATGGAACTGATAGACGGAAAACAGACTGCTGCCACGATTAAGGCAGAGATAAAGAAAGAGGTAGAAGACATCGTTTCGAAGGGTGGCAAGCGTCCACACCTTGCAGCTATCCTTGTCGGTCATGACGGGGGAAGCGAGACTTATGTGCGCAACAAAGTGCTCGCTTGCGAGGCTTGCGGATTCCAAAGCACTTTGCTTCGTTTCGAGGACGACATCACCGAGGAGCAATTGCTTGCGGAAGTCGATAAACTCAACAAGGATGCATCCGTCGATGGCTTCATCGTGCAGCTTCCTTTGCCCAAGCACATCAGCGAACAGAAAGTCATAGAAGCCATTGATTATAAGAAAGATGTGGATGGTTTCCATCCCATTAATGTCGGAAGAATGGCAATCGGACTTCCTTGTTACATCAGCGCCACACCAAAGGGCATCCTCGAACTGCTTCGCCGTTACGAGATACCGACGAGCGGCAAGAAGTGCGTCATCCTTGGTCGCAGCAATATCGTGGGCAAACCGATGGCACAACTCATGATGCAGAAACAATTTGGCGACGCTACCGTAACTGTTTGCCATAGCCGCAGCAAGACCCTCAAAGAGGAATGCTTGCAAGCCGACATTATTATTGCAGCTATCGGTCAACCAGCTTTCCTCAAGGCCGATATGGTGAAGAAGGGCGTTGTCGTTATTGATGTTGGCACGACTCGAGTGCCCGATGCTACGAAGAAGAGCGGTTTCCGTTTGCAAGGCGATGTCGATTTCGAGAATGTGGCACCTCTTTGTTCCTACATAACGCCAGTTCCAGGTGGAGTAGGGCCGATGACGATTTGCATGCTCATGCTCAACACCCTTGCGGCTGGCAAGAAGATGTACTATAGTTGAAAGTCCATAGTTCATAGTTCATAGTCCGTAGTTATGAAGAGGAAGCTTTGGTTGCTCATTGTTGCGGTTCTGTTGTGCTGCAATATGAGTGCTCAGCAGGATAGTGTGTCTGCTGACAGGAAGAAGGTGGGCGTCGTCCTGAGTGGTGGTGGAGCGAAGGGAATGGCACATATTGGTGTGCTGAAGGTCTTGGAGCGGGCTGGCATTCCAGTCGACTACATTACCGGCACATCGATGGGCAGCATTATAGGCGGTCTGTATGCCATCGGTTATAATGCCAATTCGCTCGACTCTGTGGTGCGCAAGCAAGACTGGAGTTACGTCATTACCGATAAGGAAGACCTTCGCTACCAAAGCCTTACCGACCGCAGCAAGCAATATAAATATGTCTTTTCTACGGGACTTTCCTTCGGCAAGAATAAGTCCAGCGAAGGTGGTATCATCAAGGGCAAGAACCTCGCTGAACTCTTTGGTCAGCTCTGCACAGGTTATACCGACTCGCTCGATTTCTCGAAAGACTTGAAGATTCCTTTTGCTTGTGTGGCGACGAACATCATTGACAATAGCGAGGTTGACTTCCATAGCGGCAGGTTGCCTCAAGCCATGCGAGCTTCGATGGCCATTCCTGCAGCTTTTGCTCCCGTCAGGCTTGGCGATATGGTGCTTGTTGATGGCGGCTTGAAGAACAACTATCCTGCCGATCTTGCCCGCGAGATGGGAGCCGATATTATTATTGGCGTTACCGTTCAAGGCGAGGCAAAGAAAGCCGAAGACATCAAGGGCACGTTAGGAATCCTCAGCCAGATCGTTGATGTGAATTGTAAGAACAAGGTCGAAGAGAACCTTGCCATAACTGATTTGCACATGCAGGTCAACACGTCGGGCTACAATACTGCAAGTTTCTCCACAGTTGCCATCGATACCCTTGTTCGTCGAGGCGAAGAGGAAGCTATGCGGCATTGGGACGAGCTGATGGCCTTGAAGCGGAAGATAGGTGTCGCAGATGATTTCCGTCCTCCCGTACATCACCCTCTTCGTCCGAAAGTGATGACCGAGCGACAATACGTCAAGGATTATATCTTCGAGAACATGACGCCTCAGGACGAACGTTTCCTCAAGCAGAAGTTCCACCTCACGAAGGGGATGGGGGATAAGGTTCAAGTTGCCCGAGACAGTATAGATGCCAACCTGCAGCAACAGCTCACCACCTCGATGCGAGTGGACCTCTTCTTCAAGACTGCCGAGTGCCGATTGTTGCCCGACGACGATGGCGTGTATGTTGTGCTTTCGGCTGGCGAACGCAAGATGGCACAAGCTCACGTGGGGCTGCGTTTCGACACAGAAGAATATGCTGCCGTTCTGATGGGCCTTGAAATACCACTGAAGGCTTCTGTGCCTACGAACACAGAACTGACGGTTCGGTTGGGCAAGCGCATAATGGCTCGAGGAGAGCTTACTGTTCATCCGCGCAGTTTTACACGTCCGTCGTTAAGCTTTACTTATCGTCGTAACGATATCGACTTCTATGTTAGTGGTGACCGCGACTATAGTGTCCTCTACAACCAGTTCCAGGCTGAGGCTGTACCCATTAGCCACGACTACCGTAACTTTACCTTACAGATGGGCTTGCGTTGGGATTACATGCACTACCGCAGCAAGCTTGCGTCGGAGACCTCGACGAATGTCACGCTCAATAACCAAAACTATTTCAGCTATCATGCTCGCATCAACTATAACAGCGAGGACAATTGGTACTTCCCGACTCGAGGAGCGCGCTTCAAGGCAGAATATGCCTATCTGACGGACAATCTTGTCAAACTCGATGGCAAGGCTGGTCTGAGCGATATTAGTGCCAACTGGCGCAAGTCACTTACCTTTGGCGAGCGCTTCACCCTTCAGCCGATGGTTTATGGTCGTATGCTTTTGGGCAAGACGGTTCCCTTCATCTTTGCCAATACCGTCGGAGGCGATTGGTTCGGTCATTATCTCGAGCAGCAGATGCCTTTTGCCGGCATAGGAAAGGTGGAGTTCGTAGCCGACCAGTTCGTGGCCGTTCAGCTTCAGGGACAGTATCGTATAGGTTCCAACCACTATACTTTGCTCCGATTGGCTGTGGCTCAACAGGCTGAGAAACTGAAAGAGTTGTTCGACCACAAGACCCTGTTTGGCATTCAAGGTGCTTATTACTACAAGACCATGTTCGGTCCCCTCGGAGCGACCTTAGGATACAGTAACCGCACGAAGAAGCCCTACTTCTTCCTTGACCTGGGGTATGAGTTCTGAGGAAAGTTGACTTGCGTCGAGCTAAAGCTTCATAGTTCATAGTCCATAGTTCATAGTTAAATGGTCGTGAGAGTGATACATAATGTTAGTTTTCGGTCTGTCTTTTGTCTGTTGTCCGTTGTCTGTTGTCTCTCCGAGATTCATGCCGAGAGTCGCCTGAAGAGGTTCTGGACGAAGACCGACAGCATCCTTACTGCTCACTATTATAAGACGCCATACGATACGAACTATGTGGTCCGTCCTGAGGGGAAGTTGACGCTAAAGCTCAGAGGAAACCAGACGGGCAACAGTCTTCGGGCAAAGGGAACGGTTCACGACCTGAACTTCAGGTCTAATCTGAGCACCAAACACAAGACGACTATCTCTATCGGGGCAGCCTATCGGGGCCTCTCCGCAGCTTATTCCATCAATCCTGCCAAGTTGAAGGGCTTCTACGACGATTATGAACTGAATGTCAATTACTATGCAAGCCGTTTCTGTATTGATGCCAGCTATCAGCGCTCTTCCTCATTGTCGGGCGATATGTCGTTTGGCGACAAGACCATCCAAATGAAGGAGGGAGAAGCAGACATGAAGGTCTTCAACATCACGGGTTATTATGTCTTCAACCATCGCCGCTACTGCGTTTCTGCAGCCTACAACCAGAGCTATATCCAGCGCCGTTCGGCTGGCTCGTGGCTTGTGGGCTTGAGCTATCAGGGCGGAAACATAAAGACGAGCGACGAACGGAAAGAGCAACATCCGGACGACCACGATGTTCGCATCTACGTAGGTCATGTAGGCATCGGAGGCGGCTATGGCTACAACCTTGTCCTCGGCAAGAAATGGCTCATCAACCTGACCTTGCTTCCCACATTCGTTGTCTATAATCGCAACAAGTTGACCATCAACGACGAGAGCCAGCATGCAGGGCGAATGAAGTTTAACATGCTCTTCAACGAGCGAGCCGCCATCGTTTATAACTTCTCTCCGCGCTATTTCTTGGGCCTTTCCGCAGTGGCAAACAACTCACTCTTTGTTGACGATGCCGTAACTGTTCATCAAAACAAGTGGGTAGCCCACGCTTTTGTAGGGATGAGGCTGTGGAAATGAGAAAGAGACTCCAAAGACTGTGGAATTACATGCCATAAAGAACACTAATAAAGATATTTAATCGTTTTATTATATATCTTTTTCCATATAAACGACTTCGATGCAAAAAAGCATCTTGAAAAACGACCCTAAGGTAAATCGCAAACTTAACGTGTCATCTTTGCAAACTTAACGTGTTAAGTTGAGCAACTTAACGTGCCATCTTTGCAAACATGGCGTGCCACGTTTGGGGATGAAGCACTATGTAGGCTATATGTAGGCTTCATGTAGGCTTTATGTAGGCTTGGATTTCCCTATACCATTGAACCACTTGAACTTAAACCCTATCTATGTAGGCATGTAGGCAGATTGTGAAATTTTGAATTAAATGTTATTTGTTGCCAGAAAAATATAGGGTTATTTTCGGGAAAAATCGTCTTGCAAACATCAAAAGTAAAATGCACAGGAATGCTGTCACAATCGGGGATGTAAGATAACAAAAACCTTCTTCAATACCTGTGTTGCCTGGTATGACATAGTGCAACAACCTTCTCGTCAATGACAATGGAGAACCTATGAATGGAAAATTAACGCCATGAATTGCATAAATAAAAAAGCAGCTTGAAACTAACATTTTATTTGGCCTGACGTTGTATTTGATAATACATTTTGAGGCAACATAGAAAGCAGTAAATACACCTGTACATATAAATAGAAGATAGATGTTTTGTCCAATAAATGTATTCGCTCCGTCATATATGGTGGAAGCCACAAGTAATATAATACAAAAAGGAATAAACAGCAGGCGGTATTTATCAGCAAATTGAATAATGTTCATCTTGTTCAATGCGAAATAAGCACCTGTAGAGAAAAAGAAGAATGCTGTAATGTGGAAACCTGGCAACAGTGTCCATATTCTTGATATATAGGCAACGAATAGAATGCTGATGATGAATAGGCCTAACTTCTTTATGGCATAGTAAATAATAGGTGTCATCATGGTGACAACTATCAAATCTCGCAAAAACCAAAGAGGCGAATCATAAGGGCCTGTCATTCTCAGATGTTCTCCAAGCCAATTTATACGAGAGGTTCCCCATTCATTACAGTCATAGAATATATGCCAATTATTCTCTGCGATAAATGATTCGACGCCTTCTATTGGCTTCCCTTTTATGGCCACTGCTGCTAACATGGCTAATACTGTCAGCAAAAATGGAACCGCATTCCATAGCAGGTAAGGAACCAATAGTGTCTTTACTCTACTGTTCAGTTTCTTTTTGTATCCTTCCCAAGACCATTTCTGGAAATTGATGAAGAAGAGGTATCCTGAAATCAAATAGAATGTGGGAACAGCAATATGTGTCAGTACATGTGACAACAATATTCCTATGACGTTATAAATTCCATGTCCAGAAATCAAACTGAAATCGGCATCAATAAGGTTGATGACGTCTGGACTCATGTGAATGAAAATAACCATTATTGCCAGAGGAAACCTTAACAAATCGATAGATGCTGACTGAAGTTTGACGTAATCTATTCCGTAGCCTTGAATGTTGCTATTGTTCATGATATATTGGAATTACTGCATCAATCTATCACTCACGTCAACGCATATAAAAGGCACAGGCCTTCTTGTGCGTTCGTCGAGGCTGTGTCGGAATGAGATCTCTCTATCCTTACAAGAGTAACCTATGCACGAGGGCAAAGGCAACGACTCCTATAAAAGGATAGAAAGGCAATCCGTTAACGAACTTGCCAACCACTATTTATGTGTTCTTATTCCATTCTGATTAGTTTCCGACACTATTCAGACGAACGCAAATAATAGTCGATGCTTATGTTAATAAGTCTGCGCTAAGCGCGATGAAAATATCTGTTTCTTACTTGAAGTAATTTGTGCAGTCGTTGCCGGCGAGCCATTCCTTAACTGCATGATTTATAATTTTGTTCGTGGCTCCTTTGCAGAGTTATTCGCAAAGGTACTCAATTTTGTTGAGAATCTATCCACTTGTCTTGTTAAATAAGCAAAAACATGCAAAATTCCTTTATTTTGGCAGGTCAAACTACTTTTTCACTAAATATACATAAATACAAATATGAAGCGTGTTTTTTCTTCTATATTTGATGATACCCACCTCATGTACGATGGCGATAACATCACTATCTAATACCATGGTGTAAATGGCAATGCCTAAATCCTCCGCAAAATCCTGATGCACAACATCATCTTTCCTGATACTTCTTATTCATTTCATGCTTTTGCGGGCTTCGATGGTCGTAATGTGCAGCCAGTCATTGCTCAACCGAGAGTGGCCAACGCCCAGCCTGCAACACAAATCATGATTGACACCTATATGGCAGCATTGGGATTTGAAGAGACTGCTATTGAAGGTCGTTTTTCAAACGGAACATACGAAGTTTGGGATCTTGTGCCTCGAAATGTTTTAGCGGACAACGAGGGCGATATCTATGTGGTTGATGCCGAAATTAGACAAGTTTAATAACCCTCAACTCATCACTCATGTATTCTTTTGTGAATCAGCGCTTTAAGCAGGGTTGGTGACGAGTGACGAGTGTTTTTGATTTATGCTACAACTTCAATCAACTTATAAGCCGCTCCCTTGTTAGTAATCTTTATTTGGTAATACAATTTACGACATTCTCATTGCGGTCTACGAATTTTTGGGCAACTTTTTTACATGTTTTTCAACATTCTTTTTCTTATAGCTTTATGTGTGCGCAGGGGTAATGTGTTTTGTCATGGAATTTCCATTCCCGAGGGCGGGGGGGCAGTCATTAAGTCATTAGTCATTAAGGAAGTTTGAACTTGCACACAAGAATGCCCTTAACACAGATTTTTCTCTCTTCTCTTTGAGGAAGAGAGATTTTTTCGTATATTTGCACTGGATTTAAATCCGTCGCGATTGTGACTCGAACAAAGGTTAACTCACGAACAAATAAGACTCAATAACTATGAAGACAAGACTACTTTTGGCATTCCTGCTTTCGATAGTTGCAGGTTTGCAGTCGATGAGAGCACAAGAGGCCTACGCTTGCTATACTTCAGGGAACACCACGCTGACTTTCTACTATGACAATCTGCGCAGCAGCCGTTCAGGTACGACTTATGACCTGAATGCAGACTACCTTCCAGACTGGTACACTGACGGCACCAAGACCAATGTTACCAAGGCGGTCTTTGACACTTCGTTCGCTAATGCCCGCCCGACGTCAACTTATGGTTGGTTTGCTGAAATGGCGAATCTTCAATCCATCGAGGGAATGGAATACCTGAACACCAGCGAGGTAACAACTATGTATGGAATGTTTTATTATTGTCCTTCTTTGACGAGCCTTAACCTGAGCCACTTCAATACCTCCAAGGTAACCTCTATGTATGCAATGTTTTATAGTTGTGAATCTTTGACGATCCTTGACGTGAGCAGTTTCAATACGTTCAAGGTAACCAATATGTATCTCATGTTCATTTACTGTTTTAGCTTGAAGACTATTTATGTAGGTAGTGGCTGGAGCACGGCTGCCGTGACGAGTTCAGATTATATGTTCTATGACTGTACGCGCCTTATAGGCGGTCAGGGCACAACCTATGATGAGAACCACGTAGATGCCAGCTATGCTAATGTTGATGGCGGCACAAGCAACCCAGGCTATTTCACAGATAAGAATACCCCTTATGCTTGCTATACTTCAGAAAACACCACGCTGACGTTCTATTGTGATAATCTGCGCAGCAGTCGTACAGGCGTAACTTATGATCTGAATTATGGTAATGATGCTCCAGCCTGGTACGATGACGGCATCAAGGCCAGTGTTACCAAGGTTGTCTTTGATGCGTCATTTGCGGAGGCCCGTCCTACGTCAACCATAGGTTGGTTTTTTCAAATGGAGAATCTTCAATCCATCGAGGGAATGGAATACTTGAACACCAGCGAGGTGACAAATATGACTAACATGTTCCACGGCTGTGAATCTCTGACAAACCTTGACGTCAGCCATTTCAATACGGGCAAAGTAACCAGAATGTGGGGCATGTTCCAGTGGTGCCGTGCTTTGACGAGCCTCGATTTGAGCAGTTTCAATACGTCCAAGGTAACCAACATGAGTCACATGTTCTATGCTTGCCAGTTATTAAAAACCATTTATGTGGGCAACGGCTGGAGTACGGCAGCTGTGACTGATTCTGAAAAGATGTTCTATTTATGCACCAGTATTGTTGGTGGCGCAGGCACAAAATACATTGGAGTGCGTGTAGATGCAAGATATGCCCATATCGATGGCGGCACAAGCAACCCGGGCTATTTCACGGGTAAGAATGCCCTTTGTGCTTATGCCTGCTATACTTCTGAGAACACGACGCTGACCTTCTACTACGACAATCTGCGCGACAGTCGTTCAGGCACGACTTACAGCCTGAATTCAGGTACAGACTATCCAGGTTGGAAATTCGATGGCACTAATGCCAATGTGACTAAGGTGGTCTTTGACACTTCGTTCGCTAATGCCCGCCCGACGTCAACCTATGATTGGTTTGGTGTAATGGAGAACCTTCAATCCATCGAGGGAATGGAATACCTGAACACCAGCGAGGTAACCAATATGGGAGAAATGTTTAATGGTTGTGCTTCTTTGGCGAGCCTCGACTTGAGCAGCTTCAATACGCGCAAGGTAAATGTGATGAGTCGGATGTTCTATGCTTGTACTTCTTTGACGAGTCTCGACGTTAGCAGTTTCAATACATCCAATGTGACCAATATGGCTGAAATGTTCTATGGTTGCATTGGTTTGACGGGCCTCGACTTGAGCAGCTTCAATACAAGCAAGGTGGGCAATATGCACCAAATGTTTTATTACTGTATGGCCTTGAAAACCATTTATGTGGGCAACGGCTGGAGTATAGCATATGTGACTGATTCTGAATGGATGTTCTTGGAGTGCACCAGTATTGTTGGTGGCGCAGGCACAGTATATACAGGAGTGCGTGTAGATGCCAGCTATGCCCATATCGATGGCGGCGGCAACAATCCTGGCTATTTAACAGACGTGAATTCTGTTGTTTTAGACCTGTGGATTGCAGACATACAAGTGACAGGAGCGAACAAGAACGATCTAACTGAACTTGTCGCAGAAATGGACGAAGAGGCAATGGAGCGTTACTATGGGGGAGTAATGGAAATAACCTTTAATTTCGGAAGTAATACGCTTACACTCAAGGATGCTATCATCAGACCAGAAACAGGAGCGTTTGGCATTATGTCGAGGATGCAAAACCTGAATATAAAGCTGATAGGAGAGAATACCATTGCCGCTACCGATGCATTGAGCGTGAACCTGCAGAGAAATTCAGGCAAAGGCGTTACAACCTTCATTGGCAATGGCTCGCTTGATATTACGTCGAACTCGAACTCGGGAGCATTCAGTACCGTCCGCGATATCGTAATAAAAGACGGAGCAAAGATAACGGTAGAAGGTACAGGCGACCTTGGTTTCCAAGGAAGTCCAGTAATGAGTGGAGGAAATGGTCCGAAGCTGACTCTGCAAGGCGCGGAAACCGTCCTAAGGGCAAAAGGCGGTTCGAGCGGTTCGTTGGTTGGCTTCAGTGCCCTGTACATGGGCAACACCATAAAAATCATTGAACCTGTAGGCGCAGCATTCATCGCAAACCGGGGCGTCGTCATGAACGGCTCTATTGTCGCTAACGAATGGGTAATGATAGCCGACCAAGACTACATCGACGGCGTAGAAGACGTTAACGTTGACCTTAACCTTAACGACTCTTGGTACGACCTCCAAGGCCGCAAAGTCATGAATCCACGAAAGGGTATCTACATCAAGAATGGTAAGAAGGTCTTGGTGAAGTAAGACTCAACCATAAAAAACAAAGGCAGGGAGCAATCGCTTCCTGCCTTTATTATATTAAGAAGTTTCCTTACGAATTCATGCTGAGGAGGAACTCCTCGTTGCTTTCGGTGTTCTCGAGGCGGGACTTCACTTCGTTCATGGCTTCGATGGGCGTCATGTCGGCCAGGAACTTGCGCAGTATCCACATGCGGTCGAGCGTCATCTTGTCCTGCAGCAGGTCGTCGCGACGTGTGCTGCTGGCCACGATGTTGACGGCTGGGAAGATGCGCTTGTTGGAGAGCATGCGGTCGAGCTGCAGTTCCATGTTGCCCGTTCCCTTGAACTCCTCGAAGATGACTTCGTCCATCTTGCTGCCAGTATCGATAAGGGCAGTTGCTATGATGGTCAGGCTGCCGCCGTTCTCGATGTTACGGGCAGCACCAAAGAAGCGCTTGGGCTTGTGCAGAGCGTTTGCATCCA
Source organism: uncultured Bacteroidales bacterium (assembly GCA_902770725.1). Classification (GTDB taxonomy): domain Bacteria; phylum Bacteroidota; class Bacteroidia; order Bacteroidales; family Bacteroidaceae; genus Physcousia. Next base: position 80,194 of record CACXUA010000007.1, read on the forward strand.
CACCACCACTCAGCACCTTACCGCTGGCAGGAGATACCGTGTTGTAGGCACGAGCCAGACGTGTGATGGAGTCGAGGAAGATGACCACATCGTGTCCGCATTCCACCATACGCTTTGCCTTCTCGAGCACGATGCCGGCAATCTTCACGTGACGCTCAGCAGGTTCGTCGAAGGTGCTGGCAATCACCTCAGCCTTTACGGTACGGGCCATATCGGTTACCTCTTCAGGACGTTCGTCGATGAGCAGCATCATGAGATATGCCTCAGGATGATTGGCTGCAATTGCGTTGGCGATGTCCTTCATGAGGAGCGTCTTACCTGTCTTTGGCTGCGCCACAATCAAAGCACGCTGGCCTTTGCCGATAGGAGCGAAGAGGTCAACCACGCGAGCAGAGAGAGAGTCGCCCTTGCCTTTGCAGAGCTGGAACTTCTCGTCGGGGAAGAGAGGCGTGAGGTTCTCGAACGGACTGCGGTCGCGCACGGTATCGGGGTTGCAGCCATTGATGCGCTCTACACGCATCAGGGGGAAGAACTTCTCGCCACGCATGGGCGGACGAACCGGACCTTCCACCACGTCGCCAGTCTTGAGGCCATACTGTTTGATCATCTGTTGTGTGACGTAGATGTCGTCGGGGCTGCTCAGGTAGTTGTAGTCGCTGCTACGCAAGAAGCCAAAGCCTTCGTTCATCACTTCGAGCACGCCTTCGCCACGAATGCTCTCGCCGAAGTTATAGGAAGAAGGTGTAGCTGCTTCTCCGTTTCCCTTTTGGGGAACTACTTTATTCTGATCTGTGTCCTCTCCCTTTGCTGGAGAGTTAGAGAAGGTCTTTGCCTGTTCCTCAGCAGACGGGATATCCTGTATGATGATGAAGTCGGCAGGCTCTTCCTTTGGCTGTGTTTTTACCTTCTCTTCCTTTGTCTCACCAATACGTTTGCGACGCTTTTTCTCGGGAGCAGGCTGTTCTGGCTGTGCTTCCTCAGCAGGTTTAGTTTCACTTTCTTTCTGCTCAGCCTCCTTTGCTGCTTCTGCAGCTTTAGCAGCCTCTTCAGCTTCTTTTTCAGCCTTAGACTTGCGTCCGCGCTTCTTAGGAGCAGGAGCAGGTTCTTCTGTTACACGAGCAGATTCCTTGCTCCCCTCCTCCTCGGGGGAGGGGGTGGGGGCTGTTGCCTTGGGCTTCCTGCCTCTCTTCTTTGGAGCAGAATCAACGGGAGCCTGCAGGGATTGGGCGTCCAATATGTTGTAGATGAGTGTTGTCTGGTCGTCACTAAGTTCCGCACCAAGTTTTCCGGCAAGCGCAGTAAGCTCTGCCAGAGTCATTCCTTCAAGTTCACTTTTGTGCATAATCTGTGTATGCTTATTAATAATAAATAATGTGTAAGGGAAAGTAATGAACTGCCGAAAAGAATATACAGGCAGTACTTATCTTTGGTATTACGAGTGCAAAGATACGACAAAAAGTGAAAAGAGAAAAGTGAAAAGAGAAAAATCTTTGTTTATTCTTCCTTTTTTTGTACTTTTGTGCTCTAAATCGTAAATTGTAAATCGTCAAATCGTAAATAAAAGAGGTGGTTTCATACTTACAGGTACAGAATCTGACGCGAAGTGTGGGGGACAAGACGCTTTTCCGCGACCTCAGCTTCAGCATCGGCGAAGGGCAGAAGGTGGGTCTTATCGCCAAGAACGGAACAGGCAAAAGCACGCTCCTGAACATCCTTGGCGGCAAGGACCAGGCAGACGAAGGGCAAGTCGTCTTCCATAATGACCTTCGCATCGGTTACCTGGAGCAGACCCCTAACTATCCCCTCGACCTGACTGTCATCGAGGCTTGCTTCTGGCACGGCAACGAGACGACCAACCTTATCCGTGAGTACGAGACCTGCATGGCTTCCGCAAGTCAGGAAGGCCTGCAAGACATCCTCGACCGCATGGAACAACTGAAGGCTTGGGACTACGAGAATCGCGCCAAGACCATCCTCTCGCAGCTCTTCATCAAGGAGTTCGACAAGCCGCTCTCTCAACTTTCAGGAGGCCAGTTGAAGCGTGTCGCCCTCGCCAATACGCTCATCATGGAGCCTGACCTGCTCATCCTCGACGAGCCGACGAACCACCTCGACTTGCAGATGATTGAGTGGCTCGAGAACTATCTGTCGCGCTCCAACGTTACGCTCCTTATGGTCACGCACGACCGCTACTTCCTCGATCGTGTTTGTTCCGTCATTCTTGAACTTGACGAAGAGACGGTTTACACCTATCAGGGCAACTATGCCTACTTCCTCGAACATCGTGCCCAACGCCTCGAAGTGGCTCGGGCTGAGGTTGCGAGGGCCACGAACCTCTACAGGACGGAACTCGACTGGATGCGGCGAATGCCTCAAGCCAGAGGGCATAAAGCAAGGTATCGCGAGGAAGCGTTCTACGAGTTGGAGAAGCAAGCCCATCGCCGCATCGAGGAGCAGCAGGTCAGGCTCGAGATGAAATCGACCTACATCGGCAGCAAGATATTCGAGGCCGAATATGTGAGCAAGGCTTATGGCGACCTCGTCTTGCTCAAGGACTTCTACTATAACTTCTCGCGCTATGAGAAGCTCGGCATCGTGGGCAATAACGGCACAGGCAAGAGCACTTTCGTCAAGATGCTGCTCGGACTGGTGAAGCCCGATAGCGGACGTTTCGTCGTAGGCGAGACCGTGCGTTTCGGCTATTACAGTCAAGATGGAATGGCGTTCAACGAGCAGATGAAGGTGATTGATGCAGTTCGCAAGACCGCAGAATATGTCGATTTGGGAGGCGGCAGGAAACTCTCCGCCATGCAGTTCCTGCAGCACTTCATGTTCTCGCCCCAACAACAGCAGAACTACATCTACAAGCTTTCTGGAGGCGAGAAGCGCAGGCTCTACCTCTGTACCGTGCTCATGCAAAGCCCCAACTTCCTTGTCCTCGACGAGCCCACGAACGACCTCGACATCACTTCTCTGCAGATTCTGGAGCAATACCTGCAGGACTTCAAGGGCTGCGTCATCATCATCAGCCACGACCGCTACTTCATGGACAAGGTTGTGGACCATCTCTTCGTCTTCAAAGGCAACGGCGTCGTGAAGGACTTCCCAGGCAATTATACGCAGTACCGAGAGTGGGAGAAGTTGGAACCCGAGCCCAAGAAGGCTCAGAATACTCAGAACAGTCCGAGTACTCCGAGATTTCAGGGAGAGAGAAAGCGCAAGATGTCTTTCCGCGAGAAGCAGGAGTTCGAGGCTCTCGGAAAGGAAATAGACGAGCTGGAGAACGAGAAAGCCGACATCGAGGCAGCCCTCAGTAGCGGTACCCTAAGCACGCAGGAAATAATCGACCTCAGCAAACGCCTGCCCGTAGTCAACGATTTGCTAGACGAGAAATCTATGCGTTGGCTCGAACTCAGCGAGATAGAGTAGGGAGCAGGCTACCTCATCATCAAAGACTTAGTGGCTCGTCAGCAGACAAAGAACCGGTCAAAACTATTGACCAGTCGTGTTCCTGTCTGTCATGGCGTGTTTCGTTGGGCAACAAAGGCAGTAGAATCGGGCAAGTTAACGTGCATAGTTGGGCAACTTAACAGGGGTCGTGACGTTTTGGCGGCCGCCAAAAGAATTCACGGCGGCCGCCAAAAATATCCGTAGCGCTCGCCAAAAATATTTACGGCGGCCGCTAAAAACCTAATTTCATATTGTAAAACCATCTTTTTCAGTACAGTTCGAGGAGCATCATTCTTGCCGATGAGCCTTCTTTTTGCCTGTTTTCTTTTATTTTGTAACTTTTTTGCCCGTTTTGTTTGACAAATTGAAATAATAGTTGTACTTTTGCAGAAAATTTGATAGAAAACAAGGTAAATCATGAGCAAACTCCTAAAGCCTGAAGGATATACTGCCCTGCTTAGCTTGAACCAGACAGAGCAGGCAATCAAGAAAATCAAGGACTTCTTCCTCAACAGCCTTTCAACCGAGCTGCGCCTCAGTCGTGTCACAGCACCTCTGTTCGTGCTTCGCGGACTAGGCATCAACGACGACCTGAATGGCGTTGAGCGTCCTGTGTCGTTCCCCATCAAGGATATGGGCGATGCTACGGCTGAAGTGGTGCATTCCCTGGCAAAGTGGAAACGTCTTACACTCGCCGAGTACCAGACGAAACCTGGTTTCGGCATCGTGACAGACATGAATGCCATCCGTGCTGACGAGGAGCTTGACAACCTTCACAGCCTTTATGTCGATCAATGGGACTGGGAGCGAGTGCTTCTTGCCGAGAACCGTAACGAAGCCTATTTGCGTCGAATCGTCAGGAAGATATATAGTGCCATCCTGCGAACCGAGTTCTATGTTTGCGAGAACTATCCTCAGTTGAACCCTTACCTGCCCGAAGATATCCACTTCATCCATAGCGAAGAGCTCCTGAAGCTTTATCCCGACAAGACTGCGAAGGAGCGCGAGGACCTCATCTGCAAGACTTATGGAGCCGTATTTATTATAGGAATAGGTGGCAAGCTCTCGAACGGGGAGGTACACGACAACCGAGCTCCTGACTACGACGACTGGAGCACACCCAACGAGAGCGGCTTCCTTGGGCTGAACGGCGACTTGCTTGTTTGGTATCCGACGCTGAACCGAAGTGTCGAACTCAGTTCGATGGGCATTCGTGTTGACAAGGAAGCCCTGCTCCGTCAACTCGCCTTGCAGGGCAAGGAAGAGCGCAAGGAACTCTATTTCCACCAGCGTTTGTTGGGCGACACACTGCCCCTCACCATCGGTGGTGGCATCGGTCAGAGCCGACTCTGCATGGTGCTTCTGCATAAGGCACACATCGGCGAGACACAAGCCAGCATTTGGCCCGAAGCCATGCGAAAGGAATGTAAGGAAGCAGGAATGCAACTAATATAGTTAAGAGTTAAGAGTTAGGAGTTAAGAATTAAGAGTTAGGGGTTAAGAGTTAGGAGCGAAGAACGACAATTGCACGAAATTTCTTAATTTTTCATTTATAAATATATTAATCAATGCACAGACATCAGAACAGGCCTACGGTAATCACTTGGAAGCAGTTTGCTAACAAAGGTTACAGTGCCTTTGCCAGCCTTCATCGGCAAGTGCGCATCGGTGTCCTCAGCGTCGCCACTCTTGGTGTGGCGGCAGCAGCTCATGCTCAAAGACAGAGTTCTCCTATTGTTACTGTTGAGGAGGAGAAGATTATTGACGAGGAAGAGTTGGCTGAGGTGACCGTGAGCGGCACTATGGCTCCGCTGACGCAATTGCAGTCGGCACGAATCGTCAGTGTACTTAGCCGTCAGGACATCGAGCAGGCGGCGGTACAAAGTATCAACGACCTCTTTAAATTAGTCACAGGCGTGGACGTCCGTCAGCGCGGTGGCTTTGGTATTCAGACGGACATCAGCATCGATGGCGGCACCTTTGATCAGGTCACGCTTCTGCTCAACGGCATCGACATCGGCAATCCCCAAACAGGACATCTTTCGGCAGACTTTCCCGTCAGCATCAGCGACATAGAACGCATCGAGGTGCTCGAGGGCGCAGCCAGTCGTGTCTATGGCGGCCAAAGCTTTGGCGGCGCTATCAATATCGTCACCAGGCATGATGCGGGACGGAGCATCGAACTCTCTGCTCAGGGCGGTTCCTTCGGTACTGCAGAAGGCGAGGCTCGTTTTTCTCTTACGACAGGCAAGGTGTCGAACCGCATCAGCGGCGGTGGCGGCAGAAGTGACGGCGGCACGCTCAACAGCTCTTGGCGAAAGGGACAGCTCTTCTATCAGGGCGACTATGAGAATGACGCTCTGAAGCTTGACTGGCAGTTTGGCTTCTCGAAGAAGAGCTATGGCGCCAATACTTTCTATAGTGCAAATTATCCCGACCAATATGAGCGCAACCAGCGACTCATGACAAGCATCAGCGCTGAGACGAAGGGCCGCTTCCATTTCACGCCACAAATCTTCTGGAATCGTTCGTGGGACAACTTCGAGCTTGTTCATAACTCCACCTTCGGCGAGAATTTCCATCGGACAGACGTCTTTGGCCTCAAGGCAGGAGTACATATAGATTGGCAACTCGGCAAGACGGCAGTCTCGGCACTCCTGCGTCATGAAAATATCTTAAGCACAAATCTGGGATGTAATCGCCAGCCAGAAGGGGACTTTTATGCTTGGAACGATAATCGTACGACGGTCTCCTTCAGCCTCGAGCACAACATCCTGCTGAGGCATTGGACCATCTCTGCAGGCCTCATGGCAAGCATGACTTCGGCCATCGACCATCGTTTCCGCTTCTATCCGGGTGTTGATATTGCCTATCGTCCCACATCCAGTTGGAAACTGCTCTTTTCCTACAACAAAGGCTTCCGCCTGCCCACCTTTACCGAACTCTATTACAAAAGCCCGACTCACGAAGGCAATCGCGACTTGAAAGCCGAGCATAATCACTCCTTCTCGCTTGGAGCCGAGCACCGATGGAGTGGGGCAGTGGCAAGTGTGAGAGGCTTCTATCATCGTGGAACACAGATGATTGACTGGGTAATGTATGCGCCCGACGACATCTTCCATACTGCTTCTTTCGACCTCGATAATGTCGGTGTGCAGGTTCAGGGCAAGATGTCCTTTCCGGAACTTTTGGGACACGATACCTGGGTGCGTTCCCTCAGCATGGGTTATACCTATATCCATCAGACGAAGCACGATGCAGAGGGTGTTGTCAAAAGCAACATGGCGATGGAGTATCTGCGACATAAGGCTGTGGCGAGCCTCACCCATCGTATCGCAAAGGTTAAGTCGTCAAATCATAAATGGTTAAATGGTATTTGCGAGTTGACTTGGAACTTCCGTTGGCAGGAGCGTGTGGGCAGTTATGTGAGTGGCGGCGAACTGGTTCCCTATCATCCTTATGCGATGCTCGATGCCAAGATGCAATGGGAAGCGCCTCGCTATCAAGTGTTTGTACAGGCAACTAACATCACCAACCATCGCTACTATGACCTTGGTTCTGTTCCTCAGCCCGGCATTTGGGTGGTGGCAGGAGCACGATTCAGGCTGAGTTTATAAATTTTGAATTCTTAATTATTATAATTTGTACCTTCTTGCGCGCCGTAGGTGCTCAGGCGCAGGCGGAAGACTTTTGCCGACCTACTTTTGTGCTCGACAATAAAAATAAAATTTTATTTATTTTGTATTGTGCTCGCTTTTTTGTACCTTTGCACGCGGAATAGTATATTTATTTGTATGATACGACGATTTCTTGCCTCGTTCCTGCTCTTCCTGGCTTGCCTTGTGGCTATGCCTTACACGCTTGTTATTGATGCCGGTCATGGCGGTAAAGACCCAGGAGCAATGGCTAATGGCGCTAAGGAAAAGAATATCAATCTGGCTGTGGCTCTTGCTTTCGGAAAGCTGGTAGAGCAGAACTGCAAGGATGTGAAGGTGGTCTATACGCGCAAGACCGACGTCTTTGTCGAACTCAACGAGCGTGCCAGAATCGCCAATAAGGCTAAGGCTGACCTCTTTATCAGCATCCACACGAATGCCACAGCAGCGAAGGTCGGTCCGCAAGGTACTGAGACTTACACGCTTGGTATGCACAGAGCTGCCGATAATCTGGCTGTCGCCAAACGAGAGAACTCAGTCATCACCCTTGAGAACGACTACGAAGAGAAGTATGAAGGCTTCGACCCCAACTCGAGCGAAAGCTACATCATCTTCGAACTCATGCAGGACAAGAATATGGAAAGCAGCGTGAAGCTTGCAGGCCTCATTCAGAAGCAGTTCCGCAACACAGCAAAGCGTGTCGATAAAGGCGTGCATCAGGCAGGTTTCCTCGTGCTTCGCGCCACCAGTATGCCAAGCGTCCTGATTGAGTTGGGCTACATAAACAACGCAAACGAAGCGTCATACCTTACCTCCACCGCTGGTGTGAACACCCTTGCAAAGAGCATCTACAACGCATTCGTCG
>CACXUA010000008.1:0-29189 GCA_902770725.1 uncultured Bacteroidales bacterium
TATCAAAGCAAGCTTCGATAATGCTGCCCCTCGACTTGCATGTGTTAAGCCTGTAGCTAGCGTTCATCCTGAGCCAGGATCAAACTCTTCATCGTTAAAATATCATGAGTGGCTGCATCTAAGCAGCTACACTTGTCTGATTGAAAAGACGCTTGTCCCGGACTGCTAAATCTCTATCCTTTTCGGATATTGACGGTTCGCATTCGATTATCTGTGTTGCCACAAACAATCGGCTTGTACTTGTTTCTTGTACTACAATCTCTGTCTATGTAAATCTTTCAAAGAACGTGCTCCCGAAGAGAGCGCATCAAAGGTCGGCCACCCCATTGGAGAGGCGGCTTCACCTCATTTGCGGGTGCAAAGGTACGCTTTTTCCGCGAACTGGCAAAACATTTCGAGACTTTTTTCTAAAAAAGATGCATTTTTGCCATCTATACATTATATATTATATATGCGCGCGAAATGAATGGGATGTGGTGAATGGGTTTTATGGGGAGAATGGGATGGATGGGGAAATTGGAAAGGACACACAGAATGGATGACTAAGTTGGCACGTTTCGTGAGGCGATGAAGGCTGTCGAAGCGGGTGTTTTAACGTGTTATGTGGGGTGAGATGACAGGGGTCGTGACGTTTTGGCGGCCGCCAAAAAGATTCGTAGCGGCCGCCAAAAGATTTCGTAGCGCTCGCCAAAAATATTCACGGCGGCCGCTAAAAACCGATTTTTATATAGGAAGACATGGAAAGAGAATATTGGGGGAGCGAAAACATATTGGGATAAACTTGTTGGGATGCTTTTTGGCGTTATCGTTGGAGATGTGGAGAAAAAATTGTACTTTTGCCTTGCAAAAAGGAGATTGTTATGGTGAAAAACTATTGGCTATTGGGGTTCTTGCTGGTTGGAGCGCTTTGTCTGTGCTCTTCCAGTGTGCTGGCGAAGGGGAAGAAGCGCTCTGTGCCACAAAGAGAAGGCTGGGAGCTGGTGTGGCACGATGAGTTCGACGGCAAGACGCTCTCCGACGAGTGGACGCGCATTCCTCGCTTCAAGAACCCTTCTGAGTGGGATAAGTTCATGAGCAGCGACGACAGACTCTACGAGGTGAAGGGCGGCAAACTCACACTCTACGGGCTCGTGAACGACTTCCTGCCAGAAGACACGGCCCACTTCCTGACTGGCGGCGTCTATACTAAAGGCAAGGTTTACTTCCAGAGAGGCAGAGTGGATGTCCGCCTGAAGACGGACGACGCCTCGGGAGCCTGGCCGGCTGCTTGGCTGCTGCCCGACGGGCGATGGCCTCACGATGGGGAAATCGACATTATGGAAAGGTTGAACTACGACGACTTTGCGCATCAGACGATTCATTCGGCCATTACCGAGTACGACCACGAAAAGCGAAAGACTCAGAACTGGCACTATACGGCGCCCATCAAGAAAGGCGACTGGAACGTCTATAGCGTGGTGCTCACGGAGGATAGCGTCAGTTTCCTCATCAACGACAAGTTGACTTTCACCTATCGCAAAGAGCCAGAGCACGGACCTGGACAGTTTCCGTACGACAGGCCGATGTACCTCTTGCTCGATATGCAGCTGGGAGGCGACTGGGTGGGCCCTATCAATCCGAAGGAACTGCCGTACCGATATCAGATAGATTACGTGCGCTTCTACAAAAAGAAAGATTAAAGATTAAGGATTAAAGTTTGGATGTAATATGAGGTTTATACTGAACATCATACTGACGATGGGGCTTACTTCAGGAAGCCTGTTTGCCCAACAAAGCCCGACGGCAAAGCGGATGGCGCAGCAAGGATTGGTCGATATCCTGTCCGTCGATAGCACGATTCAAGTAAGTCTGATGTACAGCCGGCCCGACAACTTCACCGGCAAGGTGCTCTACACCGACCTTCGCGAAGCATATCTTCACCCAAAGGCTGCTACCGCAGTGGCAAAGGCTCAACAGGCCCTGAAGAAACTCAGGCCGGAACTGAGCCTGAAGATCTATGATGCAACGCGTCCGATGAGCGTTCAGCAGAAGATGTGGAACGTGGTGGCTGGCACAAAGAAGGCCATTTACGTGAGCAACCCACGCAATGGCGGCGGCATGCACAACTATGGTCTCGCGGTCGATATCACGCTTTGCAAGGCTGCCACAGGCGATACCCTCGACATGGGCACTCAGGTGGATTTCCTTGGGCCTTACGCTCATATCGACGACGAAGCCGGCCTCGTTGCCAAGCACATCATTACCTCCGAAGCAAAGAAAAACAGAGAATTGCTCCGCAAGGTAATGAAAGAAGCCGGATTCATTCCATTAAAAACAGAATGGTGGCACTTTAACCTCGTCTCTCGAGCCGAGGCTAAAGCACATTATAAAGCCATTAAGTAAGAGCAGGACAAGCGTTCTAGAGATCCCTTAGAGCGTCACCTCTTCCTGTGGTTTGATGTCCTCGATCTGCAGCTGCACTTCGCCTCGCTTGTGGCTGTTCTCCTCGATGTGATAGACAATATCGAAGGCGCGCTTAGTCTTTATGTAGCGAGCCTGCGAACTCTGGCCAAAAGCAATGCCATTCATCACGTTGCTGCTCTTGGAATCCACAAGTTCCAGCTTGATGTGCTCCTGGTCGCGACCCACCACCTTACTGGTGCCGTAGTCATAGACCTGACGGGTGCAGAAGAGAGGCTTTGGGTTGTCAGGACCATAAGGAGCAAAGCGCTTGAGGTCAGAAACAATGCGTCGGTTGATTTCGCGGAAGTCAACCTCTGCATCGATACGGAGGATGGCATTCACCTGCTCAGGCTGTATGTTCTCCTGGACATATTGTTCGAACCTTCTGCGGAACTCGGGAATGTTCTGCGCCGGCATGCTTAAGCCCGCGGCATACGTGTGTCCGCCAAAGTTCTCGAGGAGGTCGGCACAACTCTCTATGGCCTTATAGACATCAAACCCCGGTACGCTTCGTGCCGAGCCAGTCGCCATTCCGTCGTCATTGCAGGTGAGGACAACGCTGGGCTTGTAGAAGACTTCCGTCAGACGCGAGGCCACGATGCCGATAATGCCGCGATGCCATTCCTCATTGAACAGGACGATGGACTTGTGTTCGTGCCGATGTTCCAGCGTCTTGACGATGCGGTTCGCTTCTTCCGTCATCGACTTATCCAAGTCCTTACGCTGCTCGTTGTACTCGTTTATTTGCTCTGCCAGCTTCCCTGCCGCCTGCTGATCCTTCTCAATGAGGAGGGCCACAGCTTCATTGCCGGTCTGCATACGTCCGGAGGCATTGATGCGAGGTCCAATCTTAAAGATGATGTCCCCAAGGGATATCTCCTTGTTGGTCAGCCCACATATCTCCATCAAGGCCTTCACGCCTATGCTTGGGGAACTGTTAAGCTGTCGCAAACCATGATAAGCCAGTATGCGATTCTCGCCCATGATGGGTACGAGGTCAGCCGCAATACTGATGGCGCACAGGTCGAGCAGTGGGATGAGGCTTGAGAACTCTATGCCGTTGTTGATGGCAAAAGCCTGAATCAGTTTGAATCCTACGCCACAGCCACACAGGTGCTCGTAGGGATAGGTATTATCAAAGCGCTTGGCATTGAGAATAGCCACAGCTGGTGGCAATTCTTCGCCAGGCACATGATGGTCACAGATAATGAAGTCGATGCCTTTTTCCTTGGCATAGGCGACTTCTTCGATAGCCTTGATGCCGCAATCCAGCACGATGACAAGACCGACGCCCGTCTCCTGGGCATAGTCCACACCCTTGCGAGAGACACCATACCCATCTTCGTTTCGGTCGGGGATGTAGTAGTCGATGTTGCTATAGAACTGCTGGAGGAAGCGATAAACTAAGGCTACGGCAGTACATCCGTCCACATCGTAGTCACCATAGACGAGGATGCGTTCCTTGCGCCCAAGTGCTTCGTTGAGACGGTTCACAGCCTTCTGCATATCCTGAAACAGGAAGGGGTCGTGCAGGTCGGTGAGCTGAGGACGGAAGAACTTACGTGCCTCCTGCACACTGTCTATGCCGCGGGCAATCAATACCCGTGCCAAGACAGGGTTTAGCTTCAGCTCCTCTGCCATTTCCCCCGCAAGCTTCAGCTGTGCGTCGGAAGGCGGATTATAACTCCACTCGTAGTTCATCGTAAAAAAAGACGAGATGGAGCTTACTTGATATACTCTGAGAAATCGGTCAGATGCATGTCGCCCTTGCGCAGGAAGGTGTCGTGCATGGCGAAGGCTGCAGCCAGTTCGTGATGAGTATGGCCGCTGCGCTTCTCTGCATACTTGAGGTAATCCTGCAGCATAGGACGGTAGTCGGGATGAGCCACCTTGATGAGTTCCTGTGCCTTCTGCATGTCGCTCTTATGACGAAGGTCGGCCACACCATACTCCGTTATGACGGCATCGATGTAGTGGTTGGTATGATCGATATGACTGGCGAAGGGAACGATGCTTGAGATTGCGCCGCCCTTGGTTGTGGAACCGCAAGTGAAAATGGTCAGATAAGCGTTGGCTGCGAAGTCTGCCGAGCCGCCGATGCCGTTCATCATCTTTGTGCCGCATATCTTGGTACTGTTCACGTGGCCATAGAGGTCGCACTCGATGGCTGTGTTGAGTGCGCAGACACCCAGACGGGCAATGACTTCGGGGCAGTTGCTTATCTCTGAGGGACGCAACACGAGCTTGTCCTTGAAGAAGTCTATATTGTCGTAGATGTCGAGGAGGCACTCGTTGGTGACCGTCAGAGAGCAGGCTGATGCCGAGAGCACGCGGCCTTGTTTCATCAGGCCAACGGGAGCGTCCTGCAACACTTCTGTGTAGATGTTGAAGTTAGGCACTTCGGGGCACTGTCCGAGGGCGCCCAGGACGGCATTTGCACCACTGCCTACACCGCTCTGCAGGTTGAGGAAAGACTTCGGGATGAGGCCTTTCTTGAGGTTGAGCAGCAGGAAGTCTGCCACGTTCTGACCTATCTGAGTGGTGATGGGGTCTGGGTCCTTGAAGCTGCGAGCCTCGTCGGGAACATTACATTCCACTACGCCAACGATGCGGTCGGCGTCCACTTCGACGTAAGGCTTGCCGATGCGGTCGCTGGCCTTGGTAATCATGATGGGCGTGCGGAAGGGATGATCCTCTATCTCATACACGTCGTGAATGCCCTTACTGTTGGGGCTGTGGAACGCATTGAGCTCCACGATGATGCCTTCCGTAGCGAGGCGACACACGGTGGGGCTGATGCCGCCGGCTGCCGTGAGGTAGATGTGGGCCTTGTTTCCCACTTTCTCTATGGCGCAGGCCTCTATGATAGCCCAGTTCACCTCACCGAGATATCCCTGACGAATCTGGGTTGCCATGTTCGAGAGGTTGAGGTCGGAGTAGTTCAGCGTGTTCTGGTTGACGTTCTTACGGAAGTCGGGATTGGTGGTGTAGGGTGCTCGGAAGTCGATGGCCATCGCGTTCGAGAGGTCACCGTCGCAACTCTGTCCGGTGCTGGCACCTGTGAAGATACTGATTTTAAAGGGTCTTCCGGCTTCATGTTCTGCTACTGCTTTCTTGGCAATCTCTGCCGGAGTACACTTTGCGACGCCTGCTGGTGTGAAACCACTCAGGCCGATTGTTTGTCCATTTTGGACAAGGGCTGCTGCTTCTGCAGCGGTAATTCTATTGAAATCCATGATGTGTTTGTTTATATTTTGCGGGCAAAGGTACAAAAAAAAATGGAGAAATGTACCCTTTATAAACCTTTTTAACACACATCAATGGGGTTTTGTCAAAGATGAGGCTCTTTTCGAAAGAAAGCGCGATAGTTTTCGGCCATCAAGGAGCACAAATTCGTTAGGTCGAGACCTCTTTTTTGTGCCACATTATTATATATTTCCTTGATTGAGGACTCTGCGTCGGCATCTGTCTCAAGCATAAGGCGTTCCGCTGGACAGAGCAGCAAACTCTCCTCGTTATGCTGGGGGCCGAAGCTGACAAAGAAGCCTGCATCGACGAGCGAACGCAGTTGCTGGGGTTTGCCACGAAAGCCGTGGAGCATCCAGGACTGCTTGGGGTTCAGAGACTTACGCAAGTGGAGCAGGCGTTCGATGGCTTTTACGCAATGGATGATGAGCGGCTTCCCGAACTCTTCGCTCAGGCTGACTTGCCGGACGAAGACTTCTTCCTGCACCGACATCGACGGCCCCTTCAGCGCATCGAGACCGCATTCCCCGATGGCAAGGAACTCTCCCAAACCTTTCCCTGAAGCCTCTCCTAAATCCTCCCCTGAAGGGAAGGACTTTAATTCCCCCTTCCCTTTAGGGGAGGGGACGGGGGAGAGGCTGGCCCTCCACGGGTGGATGCCCCACGTGTCGCGCCCGTCAACGACGGCTACGACGTCCTGCTCGGCAGGAATCTGATGCGTATGAAAATCGATGTAGTACATTGTCTGTTTCAATGCGGCGTGCCGCGTTGGCAAACTCGGCGTGCCATCTTTGTCAACTCGGCGTGCCGCGTTGCACACTCCCCTATAGGGCGTTGAAAGTTCCCCTTGCCTACGGTACCGGATCATATCCGCTTCCGCCCCAGGGATGGCAGCGCAGCAGACGCTTCACGGCAAGCCACAGTCCCTTGAAAGGCCCGTATTTCCGCAAGGCCTCCACTGCATATTGGCTACAGGTGGGCGTGTAGCGGCACGACGGAGGCGTCAGCGGAGAGATGAACCGCTGGTACAGACGAACGAACATGATGAGCAACCACGTCAGCAGGTCTGTCGCTTTACGAATCGGCCGAAACACTTTCATGGATACGTTGCAAAAGGGTTTGCATCTTCTGAAAGACCTTCTCGGTGGGCAACTGCTCGTCGCTGGTCCACAGGAAGGCTATGTCGAGACCGCCCGTCAGAGGCTGGAGCAGCTCTTTCTGCAGGCGATAGGCTTCGCGAAGCTGGCGCTTGATGCGATTCCTCTTCACCGCCCGCTTGAAGTAACGCTTGCTGACGGAGACCATGACGCGCACCACTCTCACTTCGTTGGGCATATAGACCGCACGAATGGGAAAGGCAGAGACCGACTGATGGCCACCGCCGAAAAGCTCCTCCAAAGCCTTCCGGCTGCAGAGGCGCTCCTCTTTAGGAAGCGTGTGAAGGGCTAAATCAGCCATTTACCTTGCGCAGATGGTCGTCGATAGCAGAGGAAATGCTGGGATACTGAGGAGAGGGAGCTTCGATGTCGAGACGCAGACCGGCATCACGAACAGCCTTGGCCGTAGTGGGACCAAGCGTGCCGATGACGATATCGCCCTGCTCGAAGTTAGGGAAGTTCTTCTTCAACGACTGCACACCGCTGGGACTGAAGAAGATCAGCATATCATAGTCGAACGGCTCACCCTCGGCAAAGTCATTGCTGACCGTGCGATACATGATGGCATCCGAATGCTTGACGTTCTTGCTGTCCAGCATTTGGCCAAAGACAGGATTGTGTACGTCGCTCAACGGGATAAAGTAGCGCTCCGCCTTGTGCTTCACCATCAAAGGAACCAAATCGTCAACCTTACCAGTCGTCCCGAAGAAGATCTTGCGCTTGCGATACTGGACATACTTCTGGATGTACTGCGCTACAGTTTCAGTGATGCAGAAGTACTTCATGTCCTCAGGAATAGGGATGCGCATCTCCTTGGCAAGTAAGAAGAAATTGTCAATAGAGAGACGCGAAGTAAACACGACAGCGGTGTGCTCCAGAATGGATATCTTCTGCGCACGGAACTCCTTTGGAGTGAGCGGCTCAACCTTGATGAAAGGACGAAATACTATTTCAACATTATGACGCTTCGCAATGTCATAGTAAGGCGAATTAGCCGACGTTGGTTCCGGCTGCGAGATAAGTATCTTCTTAATCATCGTTTGTCGTATTTTTTCTGCTATATTTTTATCACCGAGAGATAGTCCGCATATGTCAAAACCTGCTGTAAGACAAGCAATGGTATCAATTCGAGTGTGCAAAAGTACACAATTAAATGCAAAGTGCCATACATTTTCGGGAAAAATATCTGATATGTCTTAAAAAGGAGCAATAACTTGACAAAAAGGACAAGACACAGCGACGAAATCAACACCTCTTCGTGAGGAACAGGCATATACACCACTGCCATCGCCAAGACAAGCACAAGCAGCGCCTCCACCACATAGATGAAAGTGTAAGCCCTGTTCATTGTAAAGATTTTTTCTTTACGGAAAAACACCCAATTCACAAAGCTGCTCATCATTCGCTTCAGCAGGAAATAGACTATCCAAAGCAGAAGGATGGCACCAAAAAGGATGTAGGGCGTCTCCTGGAACGGGTAGTAATCGACCGCATACTGCGTGTAGGTGAAGGTCACCATCGTAGCCGAAAGCGACAGCAAAGCTACAGCGACAAGTCGGGTTGAGTAGCGAAGCGGATCGTCCACAAGAGGTTCGTCCTTCTTCCCAGGTATAGGAAAGAACACGCCACTCAGCGTCTCCTTGAACTTCTTGCTGAGACGCGACACAAGGCTGGCAGCAAGAATCAGGCACAAAAGCAGCAGCAATCCGCTCCAACCCTCGTGACGAATGCGAAACGGCGTTGAGGTTGCAGCAAAGCCCCAAGGTCTGTAGGGCACCTCTGCGTGCAACACACTGTCGCCCTTCACGAGGCCTCCGTCATCGTAGGGTATCAGGCGCTCCACTATCGTGTCCTGCAAAACAAGAGAATCTGTTTGCAAGACAAGGGAGTCAGCCAAACTGAGCGTATCGACTTCGTTCATATCTTAGCGAAACGACGTATGCTTGTGTCCCACAAAGGTGTTTCCAGAGCCATCCTCAATGCTTCCTCGGGTGTCGGAGCCACCTTCCAGATGTCGGCATGCACTGGGCGCATGAAGTTCTCCGTGATGGCCTGGTGCAACGTATTCAGCAAGGAGTCGAAATAGCCCTTAGTGTTGAGCAGGATGATGGGCTTCAGGTAGAGTCCCAACTGCTTCCAGGTGATGAGTTCCGACAGTTCGGCAAAGGTGCCGCAACCGCCTGGAAGGAAGATTCCGGCATCGGTCATCTCTGCCATCTTTGCTTGGCGTTCGTGCATATCGGCAGTCTCGATGATCTGCGTCATACCATTGTGACACCAACCCTCGCCTATCATAAAGGTAGGGATGACACCGATGGCTTTGCCACCCTTCTCGAGGCATCCGTCGGCGCTCTCTGCCATAAGACCCATGTTGCCAGCGCCGTTGACCAGAGTTATGCCTTTGTCGGCCATCAGGTTCCCCAGTCGGCGAGCATCCTTGAAGTAGCACTCGTCTATCTGCGTGCTGCTGGCACAGTAAACGGCTATCTTTTTATCCTTACAATCCATAGTTCACAATTCATCATTCATCATTATAAAGAGAAGGCTGCCTTTATCTTTTCCACGTAATCCAGCTTTTCCCATGTGAAGAGTTCGACGGTTACTTCCTTCGTGTCTCTGTAGAGGGATTCGAAACGCTTTGTGACGATGCGTGGCTCGCGGCCCATGTGTCCATACGCTGCGGTCTCCTCGTAGATGGGATTGCGCAGTTTGAGTCGCTGCTCGATGGCATATGGGGTGAGTGAGAAGATGTCCTTTATCTTCTCGGCAATCTCGCCGTCTGTCATGTTGACATGGCTTTTGCCGTAGGTATTGACGTAGATGCTGACGGGTTCTGCCACGCCGATGGCATAGCTGAGCTGTACCAGCATTTCGTCTGCCACACCAGCTGCCACCATATTCTTTGCGATGTGACGAGCGGCGTAGGCTGCCGAGCGATCGACTTTGGAAGGGTCTTTACCACTGAAAGCACCGCCGCCATGAGCGCCCTTGCCGCCATAAGTATCGACGATAATCTTCCGGCCCGTGAGACCTGTATCGCCGTGAGGACCGCCAATCACGAATTTGCCGGTCGGGTTGACGTAGTATTTGATGCGGTCATCAAAGAGGCTTCGTATGCGGTCGGAGCCTATGCTGGCAAGCGTTCTTGGGATGAGGAATTCCTTCACATCACTGGCGATGCGCTTCTGCATGGCTTCGTCGGTGTCGAACTCGTCGTGCTGCGTGCTGATCACAATGGTGTCGATGCGCTGGGGGATGCCTTCGTCGCTGTATTCAATAGTGACCTGACTCTTGGCATCTGGGCGGAGATAGGTCATCACCTTACCTTCGCGACGTATTTCGGCAAGTGTCTGGAGCAGACGATGGGCGAGGTCGAGGCTCAGGGGCATGTAGTTGTCGGTCTCGTTCGTTGCGTAGCCGAACATCATGCCTTGGTCTCCGGCACCTTGTGAAGCACGGTCCGAGCGGTCCACACCTCGGTTGATGTCGGCACTTTGCTCGTGTATGGCAGAGAGGACACCGCAGCTGTTCCCCTCGAACATATACTCGCTCTTGGTGTATCCGATGCGGTTGATGACCTCGCGCGCAATGCGCCCAAGGTCAACGTAGGCTTGTGTCTTGATTTCTCCGGCCAGGACGACTTGTCCGGTTGTTACGAGAGTTTCGCACGCCACCTTCGATTCGGGGTCGAAGGCGAGCAGTTTGTCGAGCACAGCATCACTGATTTGGTCGGCCACTTTATCAGGATGGCCTTCGGAGACGGACTCCGATGTAAACAGATAACCCATAATAGAATTAATTTTTTAATATAATTAATAATGTATGGGGAAAGAAGTCGGGCACAAATGCGCGAGGCGACAAGCGTTCATCCTCCTTTTAGCATTTTTTACTGTGGTTGCAAGCAGCCCAAATCTATCCACATTTCTAAGTTTGCGGCTGCAAAGGTACGACAATTAATTCATAATTCATAATTCATAATTCATAATTTTGCGCAATGTGTGAAAAAGTTGTAACTTTGCAGCCATAACTATGATTTGTGACTTATGAATTATGACTTGGAGATAATGGCTCCTGTGGGGTCGCCGGAATGTTTGGCGGCGGCCATACGGGCGGGGGCTAACAGCATCTACTTCGGCATAGAGAACCTGAACATGCGCGCCCATTCGGCCAGCACGTTCAGCATCGACGACCTGCGCCGCATTGCTGAGGAGACGCACCGATTCGGCATCAAGAGTTACCTGACGGTCAACACCATCATCTATGGCGAGGACTTGGATCTGATGCGACAGATTATTGATGCGGCGCACGAGGCAGGCATCAGCGCAGTGATTGCCAGCGATGTGGCTGTGATGCTCTACTGCAGGGAGGTGGGCCAGGAGGTACATCTCAGCACGCAACTCAATATCAGCAATGTCGAGGCGCTCCGTTTCTATGCGCAGTTTGCCGACGTGGTGGTGCTGGCTCGCGAACTGAATATGGAGCAGGTGAAGGCTATTCACGAGGCCATCGAGGCTGAGAACATCTGCGGTCCCAGCGGCAAGCAGGTACGCATCGAGATGTTCTGCCACGGTGCTCTCTGCATGGCCATCAGCGGCAAGTGCTACTTGAGCCAGAGCAATTGGGGACGTTCCGCCAACCGAGGCGAATGCATGCAACTGTGCCGCCGACGCTATACGGTCACAGATGTGGAGACGGGCACCGAACTCGACATCGAGAACAAGTACATCATGTCGCCAAAAGACCTCAAAACCATCCATTTCATCGATAAAATGATCGATGCAGGTGTTCGTGTCTTCAAGATAGAGGGACGTGCTCGCGGACCTGAATACGTCGATACGGTTGTGCGCTGTTATCGCGAAGCCATCGACACTTTGACGACTCCCGAAAAAGGTCGGGAGGCATTCCTCGAAAGGCTCGACGAGTGGGACGAGCGTTTGGCTCGCGTCTTCAATCGCGGTTTCTGGGACGGCTACTACCTGGGCAAGACCATCGCGGAATGGAACGATTGTCACGGTTCGAAAGCCACCGAAAAGAAGGTTTACTGCGGAAAAACCGTCAGATATTATTCCAAGTTGCAAGTCGCCGAGTTCAAGATTGAGGCTTGCGAACTGAGTGTCGGCGACGAAATCCTCGTTACGGGACCGACCACGGGCGCCCTGCGAGCCACAGTCAGCGAGATTCGCTACGACCTCCAGCCCGTCCAGACGGCTCAGCAAGGCTGGCACATCAGCATTCCCATCGAGACGAAAGTGCGCCGAGGCGACAAGCTTTTCCTCATCAGAAAAGCCGAGTGATTTCCAATCATTTGGCACCCTTCCTAACGCGGCACGCCATCTTTGTCAACATGGCACGCCATCTTTGCCAACGCGGCACGCCATCTTTGCAAACGTGGCACGCCGCGTTTTTTCATCCTGCACGCCGAACTTGCCTTTCCACTGTGCCGCATTTTTACAACTTGTACAAGCGCTTGTAAAACTTGTATTTCTTTCTATCTTCGCTCATCTTGCTGTACCTTTGCCTTCGAATTCAAAAGTAAAGGACAGCCGGCTGTCTCATTTTCAAACCTATTAAACACTCACAGAAAATGAGACAAGAAACAAAAGAAAACAAGATGGCAAGCCTCAACGACGACTGCCGTCTGCTCGTCATCAGCCACATGCCTTTGGCATACGCGATGGCATGGAGACTGAAAGACCACGGAGTAAGTCTGGAAGACCTGCGGCAGGAAGGATGCCTCGGACTGTGCGAGGCTGCCACGCGCTACAACGAACAGCTCGGATGCCGCTTCGCTACCTATGCCAGCTATTGGTGCAGGAAGATGATGCTCCGAGCCATTCATCGCACGCCGACGACCGACAGCCTGCAGGACGAGACCTACCGAGAACCAGACGAGGACAACGACATCCTCCGCATCGGGCCAGGAGCGGCAAGTCGTCAGGATGTACTACGGCATCGGATGCGAAAGCCTCAGCCTCACGGAAATTGCCGCCACGATGGACATCAGCATCTCCAGAGCCTCAACCCTCCATCAGCAAGCCATCCAAAGACTCAAAACAACACTGAAGAGGCGACCTTCGACAGGCGACCTCACCTCTTGAAACTTTAACACAAAGCAGGGCTGCCAGACACATTTGGCAGCCCTGCTTGCTTCTCAAATCACCCCATTATGCCACTTTTCCTCGTCGAAAGTAAAATCTTTAAACCCTAAACCTTAAACTTTAAACTTTATTTCGTATCTTTGCGTTTGAACAGACATACAAACCTAGTGAACAAGAACGGGACAAAGAAGAAACACCACCTGATGAGGCTCCTGGCCAAGCTGCCCCTCGGAGTATTATATCTGTTGAGCGACATCGCCTACCCTATTATATATTATATAATAAGGTATAGGCGTCGACTCGTCCGCGAGAACCTCCGCTGCTCCTTCCCCGAAAAGAGCGTGGAGGAAATCCTGAGCATAGAGAAGAAGTTCTACCGGAACCTCTGCGACGTCTTCATAGAAGCCTTCAAATGCCTCAACATCTCAGACCAGGAAATGCTCCGTCGCGTGGAAATCCGCGGCTGCGAACTGCCCGAAAAAATCGCCTCCGAAGGCAAGAACGTCTTCATGCTCCTCGGACACCTCGGCTGCTGGGAATGGTATCAGGAAGTCTGCGTTCGATACAAGGCACCCAAGAAAAGTTGCGAAATCTACAAGCAAATCGAGAACCCCTACTTCGCCTCACTCATGCACGAAATCCGCAGCCGCTGGAACACCACACAAATAGAAATGGCACAAACCGTCAGGACTCTGCTCCAATGGCACGCCGAAGGAGAACCCTTCCTCTGTGGTTTCATACAAGACCAACGCCCCGACAAGAAAGCGAAGGACGGCATCATGTTCCTCAACCAACAGACCTGGTACATCCCAGGGGCAGAAGAAATAGCCAGAAAAGTCAATGCGGAACTTGTCTATCTCGACGTCGAAAAGCCATCCCGTGGGCACTACAGACTCACCTTCCGCGAAATGATTCCAAACGAAGAAGAAGCCAACAGCCGCTATCCAATGTCGCAAAACTTCTGGCACAAAATGGAACAAACCATCCAACGTCAGCCCGAGCTCTGGCTCTGGTCACACAACAGATGGTACAAGTGGGAACTGACCAAATAAAGACAACGCATCATGGTATCTGTCGTCGTACCCATCTTCAATGCCGAAGCGTTCCTTCGCAGGGCGCTCAACAGCATCCTTTCGCAGACGCATAAGGACTGGGAAGCCATCCTCGTGGACGACGGCAGTACAGACGGCAGTGGCCGCATCGCCGAGGAATATGCCCAACGCGACATGCGCTTCAAGGTCATACACAAAGAGAACAGCGGTCAGTCCGACGCACGAAACTTGGGAATGCAGCACATCGCAGGTGAATACCTCCTCTTCCTTGATGCCGATGACTTCCTGCACCCACAACTCATGTCACTTTGCTTAGAAGCAATACAAAGAGACGGCTCTGACATTGTCTGCTTCACCTACGATCATGCTTATCGCACGATGGGACTCGTCAAACAATTCCTGCACCTCGATGCCCCCAAGCCTCACTACAAATTCTATAAAGAACCGCCATACCTTGTCACAGACAACATCTTCGACTACGCCACCGAGCATTCCAATCCGAAAGACATCGACAAACGCTGGGCAGTGAAGCATTGTCAGGCTTGGCGCTGCATGTACAAGACATATGCAGTACACGACATCAAGTTCATCCCCGGCATCATCTATGAGGATTTCCCGTGGTGGAGCGAAGTACTGCTTCACATCAAGCGTTGCACCATACTGAATCTTCCGCTGTACTTCTACAGCCCCAATCCACAAAGCGATATCCTGTCGACAAGCCAAACACATAAAATAGAAAGCCTCAGAAAAGCTATCGAAGCGGCAAAGAATATCTACGCCTCAGCACCCGAAGCGAAACGGTTGGCATGGGAACGCAACTTCCTTACGCCCTTCGAGGAAAAACTCAGAAAGAAAACAAAGAACAGTGAATGACAAACTCATATCAGTAGTAATTCCCATCTATAACGTGGAGCAATACCTCAAGAGGGCACTCGACAGTCTCTTGAACCAGACACACGACAACTGGGAAGCAATCCTCGTCGACGACGGCAGCCCAGATGCCTGTGGTGCCATCGCTGACGACTATGCCAACAAAGACGGCCGCTTCAAAGTCATACACAAGGAGAACGAAGGTGTTTCAAAAGCAAGAAACGTCGGCATGACACAGGCATCGGGACAATATGTGCTGTTCCTCGACCCAGACGACTTCTTCCATCCCCAACTCATGGAACTGTGTCTTAGGGTAGCCGAAACGGAGAATGCCGACATGGTCACCTTCACATATCACCACTACTACCGCACCGCAAATAAAATCCGTCATTTCCTGCATCTACCTGACAGCAAACCACGCTTCAAGAAGTATAACAATATAAAATATGTTACGACGGACAACGTCTTCGAATATGCTACAGAATATTCCCATCCGAACGACATCGACCGACGCTGGGCAATAAAGCATTGCCAACCCTGCTTCAGGATGTACAGGACGTCGCTCGTCAAGAAGATACCCTTTATCGTGGGCATCAGGTTTGAGGATTTTCCGTGGTGGAGCGAAGTGCTGCTGCACGTGGGACGCTGCGTTATACTCGGCCTTCCGCTTTATTATTACTATCCCAACCCGAAGAGTTTCTTGCTATCGTCAGACTCGGAGAAGCAGGCACAACACCTTGAACTCTGCATCGAGGCAGCTCAAAAGGTTTACAAGAATGCTCCGGAAGACAAAAGAATGCTCTGGGAAAAACGTTTTCTTACGCCTTTTAAGCATTATCTGGAGAAGAAAAGAGGCACTTAAGGTAGTACTTAACATAGTTGAAACAGCGCAAAGCCTTGTACACGATGTTCCGTGGCAGCCCATCGAAAGCGTCTGCTATGATTCTTTGGGACGCTTTGTAGACTGGCAGAAACTGCCGTGGATATGTTCCCCTAAGGACACGACGGGTTTCCTGCTCTGTGAATTTCACTCCAAAGACCTTGTTGTGAATGCTCTTAACAATTAGCGCATTCTCTCTTTCCGCGAGTTCCGCGTTTTGGCTCTGTGTTGAGAAACCGCCCATTGCAAAGGTCGCAAAACATGTGCTGACGAAACGTGCTTTATAGCCGGCTGCAATAAGACGCAGAGTCAAGTCGTAGTCGGCAGCAAGCCTATAGTTCTGATCATATCCTCCTACCTCGACGAGGGCACTCTTTCGATAAAGCATCGAAGGATGTGGAATGATGCAGGTCAGAAAGAGCTTGTGCAAGCGTCGCTGCGGATGATGGTAGTGCGTATGGAATCTCTTTGCCCCTTCCGGGCGAACGGGAGCGAAGGTAAAGCTGCAGGCACTCGTCTCTAATGCTTTCACCGAAACGGACAAGCCGTCAGCACGGTGGTAATAGTCGTCGGAATTAAGGAAGATGATATACTTTCCCCTTGCCAAAGCAATGCCGCGGTTCATGGCCTGATAGATGCCACTGTCTGCCATACTTAGGATGCGGATGTCGTGCTTTGTGTTACGGTATGCCCTAAGGAATTCGATGGTCCCATCGGTTGAGGCACCATCGACGATGAGATGCTCCAGACTCACCCCGCTTTGCTGCTGCACGGAGTCAAGGCTCCTTGCAAAAAGCGCTCTTCTGCCTTCCTTCAGAGGGTTGAAGCAAACGGTCACGACGGTCACCTCCGGTATCTGCATGCTGTTCGAAAGCAGTTTCTCAATAAACTCGCCTTGGCACGCGTCGGGTGATGGTATGTTAGATGACATCTTTGAATCTGTCTGGTATCTTGACTACAATCCTTAGTTCGAACATTGCGGGTTTGTTGAGGGCGTACGGCGGACGGCACCATGTCTGACATATCCTGGCCAGACGTGTCCAGCGGTCGAAGTCTCTGGCCTTCTTTTCGGTAGCATACTTGATGGTGCGGCTGCGCTTGTATATATGCTTCTTCCAGCCCTGGGCCACGCGGTCAGCATCGCCCAACCTGCCCTCCAGTATCTTACTGTCCGCATAGCCGAAGTGCAGTAGATAGAGGTCGCGGGCAATGTGGAAGTTGTGTCCTTTCACGCGATGGAAGCCGCTCCCCCATCTGCATGGTTTGGCGATGATGGATGGCTTGGTGTAGCGCGTGCCAATTTGGGCATAATGTCGCTGGCTGAGGAACGTCTCATCAATTGACAGGTCGCCCTCTTCGCCCAGTTTTTGCCCGAAGTCGAGGCCGAGGGGGGACAGACAGACACCTATGCTCTGCTGCGACAAGAACTCTCTGAGTCCGATGCCGAGCTTGGGGTCGACCACGATATATTCATCTGCGTCAACGCCGATGACCAGATCGTATCCTTTGGCAAAAAGCTCGGCTGCCTTTTCCGAAAGGAACCTCAGCCTCGCCTTTTCGGCAGCCACCACCTGTTGCCCTATCTTGGAGTGGAGGAAGACATTCGTGCCCCGACAAAAGTCGGCCACAGACTGGTCCTCCCCGTCGTAATAGATATACAGGTTCTCGCGCCCCAGCTCGCAACCATAGTATTCAACCCACTTCCTGAGGAAGAAGTCGTCGTTGCGAACCATCGTGAGTGCTGCTATGCGTTTGAGTTCTGACATGCAGATATTATTTTTTTGTTTGATTCTTCTTTTTTCCGTTTTTGGGTGACTGCACACACTGCTGCCCTTATGAAGACTTTTTCAGAAAAGCATCAACGTTGAAGAAATTCTTCTCCACTTCTTTTAAGCGTTCATCGCTCCAGTCCCACCACTTCAGGTTGATCAGTCGGTCTATCGTTTCCTGGTCAAAACGGTATTTTACTATTTTTATCGGACATCCGACAGCGACAGCATAGGGAGGGATGTCCTTGCTGACCACAGCACCGGCTCCAATTACAGCTCCATCGCCAATGGTTACACCATCCAAAACAGTCACGTTTGCTCCTATGAACACGTCGTTTCCGATGCTGATTGCCTCTCTTTCTTTAAATTTGTTTGTTCTCGACAAAGAAATGCCATTTTGCTTTGCTCTGGAATAAAACATGGGGCTAGTGCTGACCGTATTTGTCGGATGTATTCCCCAGCCGCACAGGAAATTAGGCCCAATCGAACAGAATTTCCCGATGTTCGCCATGGAAATAAATGAATTCATCGACACATAGGTGTAGTCTCCGATCTTCGAGTCGGTAACATGATATGGTCCGTATATGCGTGCCTTTTTCGAAATCTTGTTCTTATGGCTGTTGTTTCGGATAAACCAACTGGCATCGAGGGTCTGGCGCAACATGTCGTGACACCAGACAACCGTCTTCAGTTCCGGTACGCTGGCTAAGATTTCCTGACGCGTAGCCTTATTTATCAGTTTTTGCCTGAACTTTCCTATGAATGACATTTCTGAAAATCAATATGGGTTGTTAAATGTAAATCGATCAGGATGCTTGGCATCATAATTGTCGTCCGAGAATTTTATACTGTGTTTCCTGCTATAGAAACACTTGTCGAACAGGCTTCCCAAAGCTATCATCAGCTGCATGTTTTTCCGGACGAACCAGTTGTTGCGGCTCAAAACGATGCTTGCACGTATAAGCGGCTTATTCAGGAACTGTGCGTGGAGCTTTTTCACATATTGCTCCAAGGCCCTGTTATACGTTTCGTTAAAAAGCAGCGGTTTAACATATTCTGGCAGCAACTCCTCGAAAACTCTCTCTCTCTCTTCCTTTGCCTCCTGAAGTCTGGTGCTGCCGATGCCGTCGAGCATGAACAGACAAACGACGATAGGCAGATGGACGAACTGCTTCCCTTGCATTATCCACACCACCCAGGCTCTCCAATCGGACACAATCTTGTAATCGGTGCTATATCCATTCGATTCCAACAACAGCTGCCGCTTGATGAATGTTGCCTGATGGCAGATACTTCTTTCTGTAAAGAATTCCAAGGTCAACTTGTCCGGATAAGATATGTTGAAAGAATTGTTTTTCCCCTTAAAAACAGCATCGCAATACACGATATCCGTGTCTGGAATGGCCGAAAAGACTCTTTCGAGCACATCTTTTTCGTACAAAGAGTCTCCGCTGTTCAAGAACAGACACCATGTGCCGTTAGCATGCGAAAGGCCCTTGTTCATGGCAGCATAAATACCTGTATCGGGCTCACTGCACCAATAATCCGGCTGTTTTTCCAACGAGGTCAGATATTCTGAGGTTCCGTCCTTGCTGCCGCCGTCAATGACTATCCACTCGTAATCTGAAAACGTCTGCTGCCGAACGCTATTGGCCGTACGTTTTAATCCTTTCAGGTCGTTGTATGCTATTGTGATAATAGAAAGCTTCATGTCATTTTTACCTTAAACTTTATTCATGTCTGTAAATTGTCTCGGTCAGGAGGTGGAGCAGACGGAATTTAATATTTCCAAAGCCTTTGGACTTATAAATGCGCTTCATGTCATTGGGGTATAATTTGAGTCCCTGGCAATAAAGTTGCCAGAGGGCAAACTGTTCCCATAGAGACTTGCCATCGAGTGAAAGATGTCCGATGAAGTCTTCGGCAATGTCGGACCGTACGTGGCTGGCACTGCAACTGTCCTGATTGTATATCATGGCTGGGCGCGCCGTAGTCCAGATGCGTGCCGTTCGCATAATGCCAAAGAGGCTTTCTGCATCTTCGTAACGGCGAAGATGTTCTTGAAAGGGATGTTGGAGAAGAAGCTGCCGAAGTATAATGCAAGAGCCGGCAACAGGCATAAAATGCCCCGTGCACCATGCCCGGAAGTTATTTTTTAACACGCCTTCGCTGTACTTTTGAGAGCATGGATAAAGTTTCTCGCCACTCTTGAGTTGGAAAGAACCGCAAAAAAATTGGCAGTCAGGATGTGCTTGAATTAAATCTGCGAAATGTCTCAGGATGCCAGGAACAAGCAAATCATCAGCATCCAGTATCATTACCCATTCTCCCTTGGCGTTTCGCACTCCAACATTGCGTGCTGAAGCTGATCCACCATTGGACTTTGAGAAATATCTGATGTGTTCAGATTCCATTTCTTTTGCCCGTTCAAAACTATGGTCCGTAGAACCGTCATTGACGACAAGTATCTCGTAGCTATCATAATCCTGACTCAAGACGGATTCAAGTGTCTTTCGGATTGTGTTCTCCTTATTATATAAAGGTATGACAATCGAGATTTGTATTTCACCTGCCTGTTTATTCATATAATTCAGCCTTTAAAGAGACACAGAAGAAGGGAGCATAGCAGGACAAGCAGGATGATGGAGACTATTACTCTGTTTGTCGTGAACAATTCTTTACATATATCTTTATATATGAGTTCGGATGCTGTTTTGCCTGATGTACTTGAAAGATATTTTTGGAAGAAACGCTCTCTTTCTTCCTTTTTCGAGTCATTCCCTTTTAATACAACTTCGTCAACAAACGAAATAATCTCCGATTCCGTATAACCTATATAACTGGCATCCATTGCCTCGCATCCTATGTCAAGCATTTCCTCTGTCTGCTTAAGATTCTCTGCATCCGAAGTAATGAACATGACAGGGTTGTGTGTAAAAAGATATTCCACGGTAAACGACCCGCTGTCATGGATCATTGCATCCGAAGTCTTGAACAGTTCAACATACTCTCCTGTTTCTAACTGGGTGTTGGTGCCATCTGCCCATTGCTGGTAGTATGCATCTGTTTTTTCTTCCCCCCAATCGGGATTGTTATATAATTCTGTTATTAGCCTTGGATGAGGTTTGAATGCAAATTGCACACGGTCCTTGTATGTCTGTGTGATGCTCCATATCTTGTCGGCGAGTTGCAGGAAATTTGAGCGGTGCAGAGGCGATAGTCCTTCGGTAATGGTAAAGTGTGGAGCCCATATTATCCGCTTTTTCTTCTTTTCTTGAGGTTTCCAGGGGTCGAGAGTGGGTGTCAAAGCGTACTCTTCTGCCCTTGGGTGTCCGACGACCACTACGTTGTCTCCCTGACAGCGCATTAGTGTTTTTGCCACTTGCAGATGGGTGTCGCACATTTGGTATATTTTCCAGGCAAAATTGGCTGCTTCTGCATGGGTTCCTATTCCCATCGGAAGTATTCCTATGCCGTAGGGGATGAAGCATATCAGTTTTTCTGATTGTGTTTTCAGATCGATCGGTGTCGGATATAATCCTTCGTACCATTGTGGGTAGAAAAGGACGTCTGGCGAGAATTGCTCTTCAAAAGATTTTTGACTGAAATCCAGCTCGTCGTAGATGAGGAATGGTGTCTTGTGCCGCTGAAAATATGCTTTTACCTGCATCAGCGTCTTTTGGTTGTCTTCTTTGGAATAAACACAAAAGGGGACAAAGATTATGGTTGTCTTAAAACGCAAGTCGCATGCCATCAACTCATACAAACGCTGGTGGTTCCACATGGAAAGGCTTGATATAATAAACATCACGTTTACACGGCTTTTTCTCCTTAGCCATTTTGTGAACTGACGCTGTCTTTTTCTGCTTTTTATGATGTCTGCATCCATTATTCTATTCCTTCGTGAGACAATTCCTTTGCTACATGACGCTTTTAATGTCCCTGAACAATATGCCGTCCGCATCAGCGTAAAGGCTATATAGGTGGTCAATCATGGGTATATCGTTCTGCAGTGTGTATTTCTTGATGAAACGGTTTCTTTCTATAATCTTAGCATTCCTGGACGCTTTGCCTGACACGCCGTCACATTGAGGCAAGATGTTGAAGATATAAAGTTTGGAACTGGGCGAAGCTGTTTTTATTTCGTTTACAAGCAGGTCATATTTGGCTTCAAAATCTTGATCAGACATTCCTAATGAATTTGCTCCGCATAAAAGAAATACCTTTGTGGGCTTTAACGATGCTATTTGTTCAACACGCAAACGCATTCCCTCGACGTTGTCTCCAGGATACCCGGATGCCACAATCTGTAGGTCAGGGAAGTAGTGGCGAAAGTCGCACATTTCTATCTGTGAATGTCCAAAAAACATAGCATCAGGGTGAAGGTTCATTTTCGCTATCATACTATTCCATCCTCGAATAGCCCAATAGTCAGGCCTCTCTGCATCGTTGTTTTTCTTGCTCTCGGAGACATGGAATCTGGAAGGTGAAAGACAGAAAAACAGAAGCAATACACCAAGGACTAGATTAGTAATTAGTGAAGCCATTAAAAGTGCGTTCTTACTCTCCTTTCGTTTTGTATGTGAGGTAAACGCCTCATTATTTTGCATCTGCTGCTTCATAACACTTTTTTTTACACTTTTGATTTACTGAAGGAGACTATAGTTGTTGCATGTCGTAGAGGCGTTTATAGTATCCATTCTTGGCGATGAGTTCGTCGTGGAGGCCGCTTTCTACGATTTGTCCTTCGTAGATGACGTGTATGATGTCGGCGTTCTTGATGGTGGAGAGGCGATGGGCTATTGCGATGGTGGTGCGCGACTTCATAAGGCGGTCGAGGGCTTCCTGCACGAGGTGTTCGCTCTCTGTATCGAGGGCGGAGGTGGCTTCGTCGAGGATGAGTATAGGCGGGTTCTTGAGGATGGCTCGTGCTATGCTGACGCGCTGACGCTGGCCGCCTGAGAGTCTTCCGCCTCTGTCGCCTATGACGGTATCATAGCCTTTTTCTGTCTCCATGATGAAGTCGTGTGCGTTTGCTATCTTAGCGGCTTCGATGACTTGCTCCATTGTGGCGTTCTCGACGCCGAAGGTGATGTTGTTGTAGAAGGTGTCGTTGAAGAGGATGGCCTCTTGGTTGACGTTGCCGATGAGGGCGCGGAGGTCGTGTATGCGGACGTCGCGAATGTCTTTGCCATCTATGAGTATCTGTCCGCCACAGACGTCGTGGTAACGTGGAATGAGGTCGACGAGTGTGGATTTTCCTGAGCCGGATTGTCCGACGAGGGCTACTGTCTTGCCTTTGGGGACTGTGAGGCTGACGTGTTTCAGCACGTCGCGGCCTTTGTTGTAATAGAAGGAGACGTCGCGCAACTCTACCTGCTCTTCGAAGCTATCCAGTGGTTTCGGGTCGGCCTTCTCCTTTATGGGGTTCTCTGCTTTGAGGATATAGTCGATACGCGACATAGAGGTGAGACCCAGAGGTATCATATAAGCCTGCCTGGTCAAGTCCTTGATGGGATTGATGACGCTGTAGAGGATGACCATGTAGAAGATGAAGGTGGAGGCATCGATGAAGCCATCGCCTGTCAGAATGAGCCAGCCTCCGAAGAGGAGGACGATGACGATGATGATGGTTCCCATCGTTTCGGACACAGGATGTGCGGCGTTGATGCGCATCATCATGCCTATCATGCCTTTGCGGAACTCGTTGTTGATGAACTGGAAGCGCTTGGCCATCTTATCTTCGGCTATGAAGGCTTTCACGATACGCAGTCCGCTGAGTGTTTCCTCTATTTGGGCCATGATTTCAGAGAGTCCTGCCTGTACGCTGGCCGACTGGTTCTTGAGTTTCTTTGTCACAGTTCCCATGAGCCATGCGGCTGGTGGTGTGACGACGAGCACAAAGACGGTGAGTTGCCAACTTACTGTGAAGAGGGTGATGAAGCAGATGATGATGGCGATGGGCTGCTGGATGAGTGTCGAGATGGCAGAGGTGACGGAGCTTTCCACAATCTGGATGTCGGTACTCATTCGGACAATAATGTCGCCTTTTCTCTCTGCTGAGAAGAAACTGAGGGGCAGCCGCATCACCTTGTTGTACATATCCATACGGATGTCGCGCACTACTCCGGTGCTGAGCGGCATCATGATGTTGGCGGCTCCCCAGTAGCCGATGCACTTCAGGCAGGTCATGAAGACTAGTATGCCGCCCATCAAGCAGAGCGTCATGAATGCACCATGGTTGGCTATCAACTCTTGCACCCAAGCATAAGCATTATTCACGATGAGGTCCTTGTTCAGGGTGCTCCAAGTCCATTCCTTGTAGGTATAGACGTTCTGGTCTATCTTGAAGAGGATGTTCAGTATGGGGATGAGCACTACGAAAGAGAACACGTTGAGCCATTGTGCTATGAAGTTGAGCACGATGGACCAGACGATG
Organism: uncultured Bacteroidales bacterium; assembly: GCA_902770725.1. GTDB lineage: Bacteria > Bacteroidota > Bacteroidia > Bacteroidales > Bacteroidaceae > Physcousia. The sequence continues at coordinate 23,954 of CACXUA010000008.1, forward strand.
TACATCTTGTAGGGCTTGAAGTACCGCTTTACTATATCGAAGAACTGCTTTATCATTTCGCTTCGTATTCTATACAATACTATTTCTTCGGCTCAGAAATACTAATGCTTTGGCTCGAGGATGCTAACACCTTGGCTCGACCCCTATAGGGCGTTTGCAAATGCGGCGTGCCGCGTTGGCAATTTCGGCGTGCCGCATTGAGCAATTCGACGTGCCGCGTTAAGCGATTCGGCGTGCCGCGTTGACGAAGCATCTCTGTCAGGCCGTCGTAGCTGGTCTGCAGGATGGCTTTGGCACGCATGATGCGCAGGCCGTCGTCGGCAGGTTGTTCCATCATCACGGCGTCGCCGTTGATGTCGTATATGCTTGTGCCGGTACTGTCAGCAAATAGTATGCCGGCCGGATAGTTGCAGTAAACGAACGGATAGGTATAGGTCTGGCTCAGTACATTGCGGCTCCAGGGATATTCATCGTGACGAATGCCCATCTGGGACAGCAGTGTGGCCGCTATGTCGCTCTGATTCATGAGGACCGACATCTTGCGCGGCTCGCGTATGGCCCCGCCTGTCCAGAGCATCGGAGCCCTGAAGAAGCCCGGGTCTTTATAACTTTGCTTGTAAAGGAATCCGTGGTCGGGAATGATGATGACGAGCAGGTTGTCCCATTGTGGAAGTTGCTTCAGCGAGTCCATCATGCAGGCGACGCTGTAGTCGGAATAAGCGAAGGCATTCAGTTTCTCGTCCTCCAGTCGGTGATAAGGCACATCCCAAGGCTCGTGACTCGACAGCGTCTGTGCCACCAGAAAGTGATGTCCCGTTTCCCAACGGCTGATGAACTGGCAGGCTTTCTGCAAGGCAACGCTGTCATTTACTCCCCAACAACCACTCTTCTCGTCGTCGCTGAAAGCGGTGTCGTCGTAGAGATTCTGGAACTCCACGTCCTCCAGGAACTGACGCTTGCCCATGTTCGTCATCGCGCCACCATAGAGATAGGACGTCTCATAACCTTCTCTGCCTAAACTTCGAGCAAGAGACGGGAGCGACGAATGGAACTCGGCCTGTCTCATCAAACCGACGTCGGCATAACTCAACCAGCCACAGAAGGCAGAGACTGTGCCTCGGTCGGTCCGGAAAGAGTTGCTGTAGTAGTTCTCCCAAAAGATGCCTTCCGGAATGAGGCGGCTCAAGCCTGGTGCTACATCAGGAATGCCACCCAACTCCTCCACGAAACGACTGCCGAAGCCCTCAAGGAAAACGACCAGGATGTCAGGTCGCTGCATATTGAGCAACGTGTCTTGTATGTCGTCGGCCGGCTCCGGATAGAGTCCCTTGAAGAGGTCTGTCCGGTCTTCCTCCGAGAGGAAATCATAGCGGCCGGCATAGTTGTCGGTCAGACGAACGCTGCTGGCAAAGGCATAGACGGGATTGACGGCAGCATGGTCGGCAAGTTGCGACGGATGAGGCTTCGTGGTATAGACATCGCCCTGACGCATCCAGAGAACTCCCGAAACAATCAGGAAGAGCCAGATGATGCTGATGTTCCGCATCCAGAGGCGTTCCGAATTGCCCGTCGGAAGCGTCTTTGGCGTCATCAAGATGCAGGGGATTATCGTCCACAAAGCAAGCAAGAGGAAAGCCGAAACGCGTATGATGATGTAGGAAAGGCTGACGCTATTGGTGGCTCCTTCTGGCGAAGCGGCATAACTCAGCACAACCATTCCCAGCTTGAACTGCCAGTACTCGTACATCACGGCATCGGCCACGATGATAGCAGCTACGGCAAGTCCCATCAGGATATAGTAAGGAGTGAGCCACGCACGCAGCCTCAACCCTGAATGCCTCAGGGCAAGCAGTCCAACGAGCCAAGGCACAGCAAGCAACATGGCTGCCACCATGAGGTCGTGCTCCACAAAGCCTCGCCAACAAACACCCGCTGCATCGGCAAACGAGAGCTGCTCTATCGGGCGATTATTCAAGACGAACCCCACCCTGCCTATCAGGAAAATGATAAGCAAATGACAGTAAAGGTACTCAAGAAAGTGTATGCCGCGCTTCATCTCACTCATTTATTTCATTTACATCTTCAAGTCCTTCCCTTTAGGGGAGGATTTAGGAGAGGCTTTCCTCCCAAAGTCGGCTGGTATCTCGCCCCACTCTTCTGTGTTCCACTTCAGCACTTCTGCGTGCTTGGGGTTCGCCCAGAGCCAGTTCTCGGCACGAATCACGAGGTCGAGCACCTGGGCTGTCTGCTCGTCTCGCTTCAGTGTGGTCTTCGCTTTCTTGTTCCGCACCCACGCCATTCCGCTGATGCTGTCGCTATAGACCTTCATGTCCCAGCCGTTCTTCTTGATGAGCGCGAGGGCATGAACGATGGCAAGGAACTCGCCGATGTTGTTCGTGCCTTGTATAGGACCGAAGTGGAAGAGGCGTTGCTCGTTGCCAAGATAGACGCCCTGATACTCCATAGCACCAGGATTGCCACTGCAACCTGCATCGACCGCAATGGCGTTGAAATCGACGATTCCTTTCAGCTTATCGTAATCCATGTCCTTGTTCCTCTGCTTTTCCTCCCCCTAAAAGGGTTCAGGGTGTCCTACATCCTTTCTGGCACCTCGATGCCTAAGAGTCCCATGCCGTTCTTGACGACCTGACCGACTGCAGCCGAGAGCATGAGTCGCACTTGCTGCTTGGCTTTATCCTCTTCCTTGAGAACGCTGAAGTCGTGATAGAACTGGTTGTATTCCTTGACGAGGTCGTAGCAGTAGTTGGCTATGCAGCTCGGGTTATAGTCCTGTCCTGCCTGACGAACTGCCGTCTCGAAGCCTTGCAGACGTTGGATGAGGTTGATTTCCTTTTCCGCAAGCTCCACTTCGAAAGCCTTCTCGTCCAGAGATATCTCGTCGTTCCACTTGCGCAGGATGCTTCTGATGCGAGCGTAAGTGTACTGAATGAAGGGACCTGTATTGCCGTTGAAGTCGATACTCTCTTCCGGATTGAAGAGCATGTTCTTGCGAGCATCCACCTTCAGGATGAAGTACTTGAGCGCACCCATGCCCACGATGCGAGCTATCTCCTGAGCCTCCTGCTCAGTAATGCCTTCGAGCTTGTTGACTTTATCAGCCGAGAGCTCCTTCGCATCCTGTATCATGGTGGCAATCAGGTCGTCGGCATCCACAACGGTGCCTTCCCTGCTCTTCATCTTACCGTTTGGCAGTTCCACCATACCATAGGAGAAGTGCACGAGGTCCTTGCCCCACTTGAAGCCCAACTTGTCGAGCAAGATGCTGAGCACCTGGAAGTGATAGTTCTGTTCGTTGCCCACGACGTATATCATCTTATCGATGGGATAGTCCTGGAAACGCAGTTTGGCGGTACCGATGTCCTGCGTCATATAGACACTCGTGCCGTCGGAACGGAGAAGGAGCTTCTCGTCGAGACCTTCTGCGGTGAGGTCTGCCCAGACGCTTCCGTCGTCGCGACGATAGAAGAAGCCTTTCGCGAGGCCTTCCTCCACCTTCTCCTTGCCTTCGAGGTACGTTTCGCTCTCGTAATATATCTTGTCGAAGCTGACTCCCAAAGCCTTATACGTCTCGTCGAAACCTGCATAGACCCATTCGTTCATGCGTTTCCAAAGAGCGCGAACCTCTGGGTCGTTCTGCTCCCACTTCACGAGCATTTCGTGAGCTTCCTTGATGAGAGGAGCCTCTTGTTTAGCCTGCTCCTCGTCCATACCCTGCTTCTCCATAAGCTCCTTCACTTCCTCGCGATAGTGCTTATCGAAGGCCACATAGTAATCACCTATGAGGTGGTCGCCTTTCTTGCCAGACGATTCGGGTGTTTCGCCGTTGCCCCACTTCAGCCAAGCCAGCATGGACTTGCAGATGTGGATGCCTCTGTCGTTCACGATATTTGTCTTAACCACCTTGTTTCCATTGGCTTGCATCACTTGTGCCAAAGCCCATCCGAGCAGATTGTTGCGGACGTGACCGAGGTGGAGGGGTTTGTTGGTGTTTGGCGAAGAGTACTCTATCATCACGAGCGGGCTGTCGTCTGTGACGGGCAGGAAGCCGAACTTGGGGTTCGCCTGTATTCCCTGGAGCAACTTTATCCACTCGCGCGAACTGATGCTCAGGTTGAGGAAGCCCTTCACGGCATTGAATGCACTGATGACTTCCGGCATCTTCTCCTGCAGACGTTCGCCAATCTCCTGCGCCGTAGCGTCTGGAGCCTTGTGACTCATCTTGGTAAAGGGGAACACAACGAGGGTTATCTGTCCCTCGAACTCGGGCCTCGTCTGCTGCAGCTGCACCATCTTATCGGGCACTTGCTGACCGTAAAGCTCTTCCACAATGGCCTTCACGGCCTCTGTTATCTTTGTTTCAATCTTCATATTCTGTTCCTTATTATATACAATATGTGGGTGCAAAGGTACGAAAAAGCGAAGACAATACAAAATAAACGCGTTTATTTTTATTGTTGAGCGCAATCGTAGCTCGACTTAGCTCGCGAAGTCAAGGTACAAAATTCTAAGTGGAAAAGCAAGGAAAAAAGAGGAAATTAGACAAAACGGGCATCCGAAACAGAAAACATGGCTAGCGAAGTTCGCAAAGATGGCACGTTAAGTTCGCAAAGATGGCACGTTAAGTTCGCGAAGATGGCACGTTAAGTTGGCGAAGATGGCACGTTAAGTTCGCAAAGATGGCACGTTAAGTTGGTGAACTATCCACGTGAAGTTTGCAAGGATTGCCTGCACCTATTTCTCGATCACCATATCGAACTGGCAGAAGGGGTCAGTCTGATGAGCTAAGTGCTTAGTCATCGGCGAGATACCGAACAGGGGACTATAGGTCGAAGCCTTGATTGTCTTGCCATCAGGCATGAACTCGAGGAGACGAAGCCAGCCATCGCCACCGTTGCCTCCACCAAGATACTGAATGTTGAACATCATCTGATGGACATCCTTCCCTGCAGAGTTCTTGTCGCATCGATGAGCGTTGTTTATCTCGTGGTCGTAGCTGCTGCCAGGCTCCTTCCCATCGTCGGAAGCCAGATGTCCTGTATGTCCGCATACGGCCAGCCTGATGTTCTTGCAAGGATAGAGCAACTTCTCCCATATCTCGCGACCATAATTGCGTGGCTGAATCTTGTAGCCTTCGTTGTCGGTGTACTTTGCGGTCTTGCCCCTAAGCAGGGAATGGGTGAGGAAGATAACGGTATGGTCCTTGTACTTATCGCTG
>CACXUA010000008.1:29201-64576 GCA_902770725.1 uncultured Bacteroidales bacterium
GCCCAGTCGAGGACCTCATCGCGAGGTGCCCACTCTGTTCCGATGACAAGGAACTTGCCCCAAGTCTCTGTCTTGAACTCCCAAGCAGCATTCTCGAGGGAAGCCTTTCCTTCCCGATTGGGAAAGGCAGCCACCAGATGCTGGGCAGTCAGGCTGTTGCGTTCGTAAGTATAGTATTCGGGGTAATGCGTGAAAGCCTCATCGCCTCGCGTGTAACCATACTCATGATTGCCAGCCGCTATGATGTAGGGCACACGGCCATCAAGCCTTTCGAGGCAATGGCTGGACCACTCCCACATCTGCCGACTCGTCTGATTGACAGAACCATGACCTGGCACGATGTTCTCGTTGCGCTGTATCAAGTCGCCCGTAAAAAGCACCGCCTTGATGTTGAGGTTCTCGACATTGTCTGCCACCCAAGCCGTACAAAGCTCGTAGATGGGCTGATAAACGCTATTCTTCGTATAGCTCTGTACATCGCCAAAGACAATGAAAGTAAACGACTTAGGGTCGCTCAACTTCTGCCGGTCAATACGATTCTGCCCCATAGACAAGGTCGTCACGACCAAAAGGCAGAGAGTCATGAGTAAATGTTTCTTCATGGTTGATTTGTTCCTTTATTCTAAGGACAAAGATACGAAGAAATTAAGAATGAAGAAATAAGAATGAAGAATTATTGGCTTTAGAATTAAAATTATGAACTATGAACTATGAATTACGAATTATATTTCGTACTTTTGCAGTGCTATGAAGACTAGAAATATGCATTCCAAACTCACAAAACTCGTACGCCCCTTGATGGGCAGTACGCTTATTCTGCTGACGATGGTGCTGACGGCCTCATCGTGTTACAGTGCTGGCACGAAGGATGACTTGGCAGCCGACAGTTCCCTCACAATGGAGCCTGCCGAGGTGAAGTTATCGCTCCTCATTGCTGGCGACCTGATGCAACATATGCCACAGATCAAGGCTGCTCAGCAATCCGATGGCTCCTATAATTACGATGAATGCTTTGCTGGCATCAAGGACGAAGTGGAACGTGCCGATGTTGCTATTGCCAATTTCGAGACAACATTGGCTGGTGCTCCGTATAGCGGCTTCCCTAAGTTCTCTGCTCCAGACGACTTCCTGAGTGGCGTTGTGGGTGCTGGTTTCGACATCATGCTCACAGCCAACAACCATTGCGTCGATACGCATCGGAAAGGTTTGGAACGTACGTTGGCAATGATGGATTCTATGGGCGTCTATCACCTTGGAACCTATCGGAACATTAGCGAGCGAGAGAAGAACTATCCTTTCTTGCTCGAGAAAGACGGGCTCAGAATCGTCCTGCTGAACTTCACTTATGGTACCAACGGCTTGCCTGTGCCTGAGCCTTGCTATGTGAACCTGATGGACACGACAGAGATTGCTGCCGATTTGGAGAAAGCCAAGGGGATGAATCCTGACGTCATCATTGCTCTGCCGCATTGGGGAATTGAGTATCAGACCTTGCCATCGAAGGCACAAAAGGATATGGCAAAGTGGTTGCTGGAACATGGTGTGGATCATATCATTGGTGGCCATCCTCATGTGGCTCAGCCTATTGAGTTGCTTAACAACAAGCAGAACCTGATAGCCTGGTCGATGGGCAATGTGGTGAGCAACCAAAGCAAGCCAAACACTTATGGGGGCTATATGGTGCGACTGGAGTTCACCAAGAACGATTCAGTGACTGTACTCTCCGACCACAACTATTCGCTCTATTGGGTGAGTCGTCCGCCTGATAATGGTTATCGCCATCAATACAGAATCCTACCCATTGACTATCCTGATTCCTTGCTGACTGCCAAAGAGAAGACCCTTCGCAGCGCTATTCGTGGCAGCATGCGCAGGCTCATGAAGGAGCACGGCAAAGGTGAGATTAAAGAATTCCGCTTACCGTCTTCTTTATAAACCTGCTTAGGCTTACGCGAAGATAATCGACAAGCACACAAACGACAAAGACGGCAAGGGTGATGGCAATACACAGCAGCGGCAACACACACACATTGCTTCTGCTCAACAACTCTGCCGATTCTGCCCAAAGCCAGTTGTGAACTATTGATTGCGTGTGGATGATATAGACGGCAAAAGAGAGCGGAGCAAGGAAGAGAATGACTTTCCTGATTCTTTCATTCTCTATACGCCAAGCCTTCGCAATATAGAACATAGCAACAGACAAAGGCAGCACCAGCCCATGATAAGCCATCGCAAAGACTGTGTACTGAGTATTCTCGAGCGGATGGTTCTTGTAGAGCGTATAGGCAAACATCACCATCATCGTAACGATATAGGCAAGGACGGCTTGACGCATCGAGAAAGCCTGGTCGGCATACTTCCTGATGTAGCCTCCAATCATGAACAGATAGATGAAGAGCAACACCTGCTGCTTGCCCATGAGCAGCCATCCGAGCAAAGGCTGGAAGCAAATGATACCTCCTATCACAAGAGCTATTTGATACTGCCTTTTGGAGGCGCGCTGGAGTGCCCAAGCGATGAAGGGTGCCAGCAGCAAGAGGATAAGATAAGAAGTGACGAACCAATAGTCATTCGAGAGCAGAGGAGTGGCATGACGCAAGAGCTCCTTGCCCTCGAAAGGCACGATACTCAAAAGGACACAAAGCAGATAGATGCCAACAGCATAGAACCAGGTCGTGCTCCACACCTTCCAGATGCCCTTCAGCCGCAATTCCGTCCTGTCTATCATGAAGTAGCCCGTGATGAGGATATAGCAGTTCACGCTTGGCAGAGCCATCAGTTTCATGATTTCCAGAACACTCCAAACGAGGGCTCCTACTGGTGAAGAAGCGTCCACACGAAAGTCTCCATAGATGTCCAAGCCATTGTTAAAGACGTGGTTCAACACTACGCCAGCCATAGCTAGGATGCGGAGCAGTTCAAACTCTACCCGTCGGCTTCTTCCAGATTCTGTTTCAGGCATTCAGTTTGGATTGGTCTTATTGCTTACGCGTTAGTTTGAACTTGGTCTTCTCGTCCATCTTGCCGTAAAGGTACTTGCCGTCGTCGGAGACAGTCAGCGTGTCCTTTTCCTTGCCGTCGTTGCAGATGATGAGGTTGTCTTTGACGGTGTATTGCATCTTCTCTGTCGATGGCAAGAGAGCGAAGGCAGCCTTTATTGCCTTTCGCTTCGCCCAACCCATGCCGGCATTCTTCATGGCCTCTTCGTCGATTTGCAGTTTCATCTTCATCTCCATCTCCTTGTCGCTCTTGAAGGTTACGGTGATGGCGGTCTTCGTGCCCTTCATCGTGACATCAGCCATCTTGGCAGCCGCATCGACTTCCTTTTCAATTTTGGCCTTTTCATCGGCAGTCAAGGCTCTACCTTTCTCCTTTGCTGCTTTCGCAAGCGCCTCTGTCTTAGCTTCTGCCATCTTCTTGTCGATGTCTCCCACCTCGGCCTTCAGTACGTCAGCCATGATGTTGGGATGATAATAGACACGCCCTACAAGGCTTGTCTGAGCATTAGCAACAAAGGCAATTGCTGCCAAAATGATTATTGAAAACAGTCTTTTCATATTTCCTCTTTACCTTTTTACCTTTTCACTTTTCCAGTATTTGAGCCGCATGCTCCTTGGTGTTGACCTGCTTGCCGGCAAAGATTTGCTCGATGATGCCGTTCTCGTCGATGATGAACGTAGTGCGAATGGTGCCCATCGTCTTCTTTCCGTACATGGTCTTCTCGCCCCAAGCACCCATTGCTTCCAAGAGAGTCTTGTCAACATCGGCTATCAAAGGGAAAGGCAAGGCGTGCTTCTCCTTGAACTTCTGGTGGGATGATGCTGAGTCTTTGCTCACTCCAACCACTTCGTAGCCAGCCCCTTGCAACTCGCCATACCTGTCGCGCAGACTGCAAGCCTCAGCCGTACAACCACTCGTATTGTCCTTCGGATAGAAATAGAGCACGAGTTTGCGGCCCTTGTAATCGCTCAAAAGAATGTCCTTTCCGTTCTCGTCCTTGCCCAGAATCTCGGGTGCCTTGTCTCCAATCTTCATAATATTTCTGTTTTGATAATTATCCGAGGACAAAGATACAACATTTTTCCGAACAGACAAACGAGTGACGTAGAAAATCCTCGCCTACCCTTCTTGTATATATATAATAATGTGTGACTGCTTTTTTCATGGGAAATTATCGTTTTTCAATAAAATAATTGCCTTTTTTCTTGCAGTATATTAAGAAACGTCTTACCTTTGCACCGAAATTATTTATCGTTTAACAATAAAACATTACTGTTATGAAGAAGAAACTTCGTTTGTATTGCGGTGTGCTGGCGGTGGTGCTGGTGGCTGCTATCGTGTGTGACCTTGTCCATGTCAACTATTCGAGTTCTACCGACAAGGAGCGTGAGGAACTTTACTTCGGCGAGGAGCCGGAGGAATTCTCGACGACAGAAGAGATAGAGGGTGGTGTGAGGAGAAAGAGCAAACCGACGATGTTCATCGATGTCAATGTGCAAGCCCGCCATTATCCTAAGGATTATGCTTTGCTCAGCGAGGTAGATGGTCAGGTGTGCCGCGTGGATATGAAGCAGGTACAACTTGTGATTCCAGCTGACCGCGTTACGCAGTCCAAGCCTTTCATCATTACATACTGCTCTATTATACCTAATGTGCTGCTACTTGGCTGGTTGGTTATCATTGTCTTCCAAGTGCTGCGTTCCGTCGCCCGACGGGAAGTCTTCGTCGCCCGCATAGCGAAGAAGCTGGAGCTGGCAGGCATCCTGCTCGTAGCCTTTTGGGTGTGGCAATATATCCGCTCGTACATTGTGACGCAGGTACTCGTGCAATACGTCAACATGGCATATTACGACATCAAGTGGTTCACGCCGAATTTCATCTGCCTCATCATGGGTCTTGCGATGATGATAGTCTCGCAGATTATCCTAATGGGCAAGGAATTGCAGGAAGAACAGGAGCTAACCATTTAATCTAGAGCCATGAGTATTATTGTAAATGTAGATGTGATGATGGCCAAGCGGAAGATGTCATCACAGGAACTTGCTGAGAAGATTGGCATAACGGCTGCCAACCTCTCCATCCTCAAGACGGGCAAGGCGAAAGCCGTCAGGTTCTCAACCCTCGAAGCCATCTGTCAAGCCCTCGACTGCCAGCCTGGAGACATCCTGGAATACAGAGAAGATTAATAAAATAATGTAAGATGAAAAAAATTTGCTTACTGACAATATCCACCCTCGTCACCATGACAGGTTGGACACAAGAGAACAACTACACCATCAAAGCTGACGTCTCAGGCCTTATCAAGTATTATGAGGGTCAGGAAAAGGAGCTCAGCGACAGCGTTTATCTTCTGGACTGTACAACCCAAAAGCCCATCACAGAGAAGATGGTCATGAAGGACCCCAAAAAGGTAGAACTTTGCGGCTATGTGGACGGTCCCAAGATAATCCAGCTGATGATACTTCAGACGTATGAAGGATGGTCGCGGAATCTGTATGTACCCTTGTTCCTGGAGCCTGGTAACATCGTTATAAATGCTAAGGCAGAATCACCCGAGGTGGTAGGAACACCATTGAACAATGTATTTTTCACATGTAACCGCAAGATTATAGAGGCTTCCAAGAACGGGAACCTTGAAATGGCTGCCAAATATAGTGCAGATTATGTGCTTGAACATAAGGACGACCTTTCTGCCGTACTGATGCTGTATAGTATGAGAAATAAGACGGATGCAGAGGCAAAAAACCTGCTGAACCTTATAGAGCAATGCGGCGAAAATGTACGTCAGCATCCCCTAACGTCAGCACTCGTCAAGAAGTTGAATCACCCTCTGGTAGGCGATATGTTCAAGGACTTTGCCGTGGAGTACGATGGCAAAACCACCCGCCTGAGCGACTACGTGGGTAAGGGTAAGTACGTGCTGGTGGACTTCTGGGCCTCGTGGTGCGGACCCTGCCGTGCAGAGATTCCCAACCTTATCAAAGTATATGAGCAGTACAAGGAGAAAGGGCTGGTTGTGCTGGGTATAGCCGTTAACGATAAGCCTGAGGATACGCTGAAGGCCATAGAAAAAGATAAGATTACCTACCCCCAGATTCTTAACTCGCAAGGCATAGCTGCCGAGACATACGCTTTCTCTTCCATCCCTACTATCTATCTGTTTGGTCCTGATGGCAAAATCGCAGCTCGTGAGCTCAGAGGTGATGATATCAACAAAAAACTGACAGAAATCTTCGGAGAATAATTAAGTCTATTTATTATACAAAAGCTGCCTAGGGAATATCCTTGGGCTGCTTTATTACCTGTTTTCATGTTATCGTAATTAGAGGATTCTTCATTCTTCACTCTTCATTTTCAGGGCTTTATCCACGCTGCCGCTTTTAAGGAGGCGTTCTTGCGCTTCATCGTAACTGAGGCCGAGTGAGTCCTGAATCATCCTTGTGCCTCTATCCACGAGTTTGGCATTGGTGAGTTGCATCTTGACCATGCGATTGCCTTCGACTCTGCCCAAGCGAATCATCAGCGAGGTGGAAATCATGTTGAGCACCATCTTCTGAGCCGTGCCACTCTTCATTCTGCTTGAACCCGTGACAAACTCAGGACCTACGATGGTCTCGATGGGGAACTCTGCTGCTGCTGCCAAAGGTGTATGCGGATTGCTCGTGATGCAACCTGTCAGGAGGCCTTGCTTTCTTGCTTCGCTGACGGCTCCAACGACGTAAGGTGTTGTACCAGAAGCGGCTATGCCAAGCACAGTATCCGTTGAAGTGGGAGAGAACTTCTGCAGATCTTGCCAGCCTCTTTCAGGGAAGTCCTCAGCCTTCTCAACTGCATGACGCAGGGCTTTGTCGCCACCTGCAATGAGGCCAATCACGATGTCAGGAGAAAGTCCGAAAGTAGGCGGCAGTTCGCTTGCGTCGAGCACACCAAGTCGTCCGCTTGTTCCTGCTCCCACATAGAAGAGCCTGCCGCCACGCTTCATTCGTGGTTCGACGGCTTCCACAAAGGCTTGAATCTCAGGCAGAACCTTGCGCACAGCCTCAGCCACCAAGGCATCTTCCTCGTTGATGTGCCTCAGGATTTCGCCTACCGACATCCTTTCCAGATGGTCGAAGTGCGAAGGCTGCTCAGTTATCTTGTCTTTTAGTTCCACGCTGCAAAGATATGAAATAAAAATGAAATAATGAAGAAATAAAATGATGAAATAAGCCGAAAAATGCCTTTCTTGCAAACATTTGCAAACTGCGAAGTGAACTGCAAATTATTGCAAACAAAAATTCTTGCAGCATTCGGCTTTTTGTCTTAACTTTGCACTCGAAAACTAACGAAAATGAACGAACTATTGACCATAGTGACCCCAAGAGAGTTATTTCTCATCATCCTCGGAACAGCCATCTACATCGTGCTCTTCATCCTGACGGTGCAGAACAGCAAGCGCAAGATTCTGGCCTTGCAAGACAGACTGGATAAGGTACGCGCGATGCAGGAGCAATACGACCTGGAGGTGGGCGAGAGGAAGATGGCAGAGTTGGAAAGCCTCATCCAGAAACTGGGCGATGAGAACTCGATGCTTCGGCTCGAGCTGGAGGAGAAGAAGCTGGCGCTGGACTATAATAATAAGGTAGCCATCATCGAGAATGAAAAGAGGCAGCAGGCTGAGACGGTCATCTTCTCGAGCGACGTCTATCGCCGCTTGCAGGAGTGCCTGAATGCTGGCAGAAACCTGAACTATCAGGACTGGGGCGAGCTGACGCAATTGCTGAACAGCATCTATACGGGCTTCACGGAGAAGCTCTACAGCCTCTATCCGATGAGCGAACAAGAGTTGCACGTCAGCCTGCTCATCAAGATGCGGCAGCAGCCCAAGGACATCGCCATGCTGACGGCTCATTCGAAGGAGAGCATCGCCACTACTCGCAGCCGCCTCTATTCGAAGGTCTTCGGACGGAAAGGCTCGTCGAAGGACTGGGACGACTTTGTTCTCACTTTGTAAGAATGTGGGGGCTCGAAAAATAAACTGTTATCTGTTATTATTGTGAATAAAACAAGAAACCGCAAGTCCTTAAATCTTTAAATAACTATGATTGAGTATTTAACAATGCATCTTTGGCAGATATGGGCCATAGTGGCTGTAATTTGCCTGATTCTGGAGCTTACGGCTGGTGATTTCTTCATCATCTGCTTCTCTATCGGAGCGGTGTTTGCCTGCTTGACGGACGCTCTTGGTGGCGGCATCATCCTGCAACTCATCGTGTTTGCTGTCTTCACGCTGGCAAGCCTGTTCTTCGTGCGTCCCTTTGCCGTTCGCTTCCTTCACAAGGGCGATTCCACTCGCGTCAGCAATGCCGATGCCTTGCTTGGTCGCAAAGGTCGAGTTGTGGAGACGGTGAAAGCCGACAGCTTCGGTCGCGTACAGATTGACGGCGACATCTGGAAGGCAGTGACGAACGAGCCTCAGGACATCCCAGAAGGCACCAACGTCCGCGTCATCTCGAGAGAAAGCACAATCATCACAGTGGAAACAATCAATTAATAAACCTATAAAATCATGGACATTATGACCTACATTCTCATTGCAATCGTCGTTTTGGTGGTACTTTTCGCCAAGATGGCACTCGTGATTATCCCTCAGTCGGAAACCAAGATTGTGGAGCGCCTCGGTCGCTACTACGCAACCCTGCAGCCGGGCATCAACATCATCATCCCCTTCATCGACCGAGCAAAATCGATTGTAGTGCTCAACCACGGACGCTACCAGTACTCAACCACCATCGACCTGCGCGAACAGGTCTATGACTTCCCAAAGCAGAACGTCATCACGAAGGACAACGTGCAGACCGAAATCAACGCCCTGCTCTACTTCCAGATTGTTGACCCATTCAAGGCAACCTACGAAATCAACAACCTGCCCAACGCCATCGAGAAACTGACGCAGACAACCCTGCGTAACATCATCGGCGAACTGGAACTGGACGAGACTCTCACCAGCCGCGACACCATCAACAAGAAACTCTCTGCCGTGCTCGACGACGCAACCGACAAGTGGGGCGTAAAGGTGAATCGTGTTGAGCTTCAGGACATTACGCCTCCAGACAGCGTCCTCACAGCTATGGAGAAGCAGATGCAGGCAGAGCGTAACAAGCGTGCCCAGATTCTCACCTCCGAGGGTCAGAAGGCAGCAGAAATCCTTGCTTCCGAAGGCGAGAAGACAGCCATCGTGAACAAGGCAGAGGCAGCCAAGCAGGAAGCCATTCTGCAGGCCGAGGGTGAGGCACAGGCTCGCATTCGCGTGGCTGAGGCAGAGGCAAAAGCCATCGAACTCATCACCGAAGCAGTCGGCAAATCCACCAACCCAGCCAACTACCTGCTCGCTCAGAAGTACATCCAGATGATGCAGGAACTGGCCGAAGGCGACAAGACCAAGACCGTCTATCTGCCCTACGAAGCCACCAACCTGCTCGGCTCCATCGGCGGCATCAAGGACCTCTTCAAAGCCGAATAAGAGCCAAACGACGGCAATATCATTCAACAACTTAACGTGTGTCGTTCAACAACTTAACGTGCCACGTTTGCCCTTACAGCGTGGAGTATCAGCCGATGCTCCACGTTGTTTTTATTCACGCTGCTGGCGGCGAGGGGGGAAACGATTTGGGACAATTGGGACAATTGGACAGTCGTTTTTTACACGCCCCCATGATAGAGAAGAGATAGATATATAGACTATATATATCTATATTAAATATTATATATTAATAATTATTATTATAATTATTATTTTTATCATTATTCTTTACTTACTACTCTCCTACCCCTGCTTTTTCTTGTGTATAAAATTTATTGTCCCAATTGTCCCAATTGTCCCAGAAATTTTTTGTACCTTTGCAGGGCTATGGAGAAAATAAGATTTGATGTGGTGGGATTATTCCATTGGGATGTCCGCGACTACTGGAAGGAATATGCGACGGAGGCTGTGGGCAAGAAACTCACACTGCAGCCTCAGCCCGAGAACGTGAAAGACCGCTATGCCATCCGTGCCCGCGAAAAGGCTATGCACATCGGCTATGTGGCTGTGTCCGACCAAGAGATGGTCTATCAGGCCATGAAGGGCTCAGGGGGCTGGCGGCTGCGTGGAGTTGTCGTGGAAAGCAATCCAGACCCGCCTGTGCTGACCGTAGAGGCCGATGTGGAGAAGGTGGACTGGGACTACTGTCCTTTCGACGACAGCCCCTACGAAGGCTGGCACTACGACGGCATCTCGCTTCTGCCTCAGAAGTTGGAAAAGCTGGGCGACCTGACTACCGACCTGATTGACGAGTTGGAGGCTGGCGATGCGAATTACGATACCCTTCGGAAGATGACGGCCCAGTTGCTGAAGACGAGCCTCTATGATGTGAGCCGCGAAATGACTCGCAACCGCTATCGGATAGAGCGTCTGCTCTCCGTTCAAGAGGACGAACAACTCAGGGAAAGTGCCGTCAGCCTACGTCTGCAGAAAGGCTGGCTCATGAGCCATGACTATCGCGACAAAGTGGCTCGCTACCTCTTCATCGAACTGCCCACGAAACTGCGCCAGAAAGGCTTCGAACAGAGCCACTACACCTACGACAACCGACTCGATCAGCTGGAGGCACTCCTGCACTCCTTTCCCTTCCAACTCTACGACAAGTTCCAGAACGACCCTGTCGATTTCCTGCGCGAAGTCTATTACAATCATGTCCCTCGTCACCTGCTCTTCCAACTCCTGTCTGGCATCATACTGATGATTCTGAAGGGTCGTGCGAGCATCCTAAAATGGGGCAGAGAAGGCGATACGGAGCCTCTGAAGCAGATTCAGGCACTTGGGCAGCCTTCGGCTCAAGGAGGGAAAGGACCGCTCTTTACAGACGAAGCAGAGCCGTATTGGCAGGCCCTGGAGGAGGCTGAATTCGTAGGCCCTGACCGTCGTTTGCTACCCCAGACAAGCCGTCAGCAAGCCGCCTACATCGCCGAACTCTTCGCAGAGACTCTCGGGCTGAAAAACAGATGGAAACACTTCCAAGAACTCTGGGGCATCAAGAATCTGGCTCAGGAGAAATGGCTTCGACATGAGAATGGCGCCAATCCACCTAGGCACAAAGAGATAGACGACATCTTCGAAGAATAAAGACACACACATAACTCGCTGACAATCAGCACAAGCACCCCCTATATAGGAGCTATAATAGCCCCTATATAGGGGTTTTTTCTTATACCTTTGCCGTACCTTTGCAGCAGCAATTGAGATGCAAAACGCATTTCACTTGCTGGTGTCGGAGTGGCCACGATGACATGAGAGTAAAATAACAATTATAACAATTAACAATTAAAAAATAGACACTATGCAAGAAAAAACCCAAATGGGCTTTGCCCAAAGCGTTAGAAGCAGCGTAACGCCCTGCACCCTAGAACTACTCTATGCTCAGATGGACAGCCCTCAGACTGCTAAGATATGCGCTGAGATTGCTGAAGATCTGGAGAAACTGAAACGCGGAGAAATGACTCGAGAAGCGTTCGAAACACGCAAACGCGACAAGAAGAAACAACTCCCCGTTCTGACCCCTCACGCCACCTTTACAGACGGCAATCGCTCGAACAAGACTGCCCTGCCTAGCGGACTCTCGATGTACGACATCGACCACATCCAGAACCCTCGCCTCTACTTCGAGACGAAGGTCAAGGACAGACTCTCGGAACTGGGCATCGTCATGGCCCACGAAACGCCCTCCACAGAAGGTCTGCGCCTCATCTTCGAGATGCCCAAAGGAATGAGTCTGGCAGAGGCACAAAGGTGGATGTCCGAGCAGTTGGACGACAGCGACTACGACGGCTCTGTAAAGGACTATGCACGATGCTCGTTCATCGTCCCTCGCGCGTACCTTCTCTATATCGACGAGCAGGAACTCTGCAAGCACAGAGAAGCCGAAGTCATCAAGAACCCTGAGAACTCTGAAATCTCCGAAATCTCCGAGAACCCTGAGAACTCTGAGAACATCGATGATTCAGATCCTCTCGAGAACCTTGACCGCAACCTGCGCATCTTCGACCGTTGCCTGGCTGCTGTGGGCCTCAAGCAGGAAGACATCGACAAAGTGGGCATCTACAACTGGCACAACACACTCGTCGCCATCCTCTCCATCGGAATCTGCCGACTCATGACTGAAGCAGAACTCAGAAGCGTGCTCAAGGTGAGGATGCCAAACTACTCGAAAGAGCAGGACTGCAAACGGCTCGTCAGCGATTTCTACAAGGACTACACACGCATGAACGCTCCTATGAGTCCGCAACTCAGGGCCATCTATGCTGAAAGCGTGACGGGCAAGAAGGACAAACCCGCAACCACCCAGGAACTGCTTGGCGAGGAACCTCCCAAACTGCCCCTGAGACTGCCCAAACTCATCAAACTGCTCGTCTCGAAGGAACCCGACATCTACAAGCCTGCAGTCATCATGAGCGTCTTTCCTGCTCTGGGAGCCCACCTAGTCGATGTGCACTTCCCCTATGCCGACAACACCCTCCACGAAGCCACTTTCATGAACTGCGTAGTGGCACCCATGTCCTCGGGAAAGTCCTGCATCAATCGCGTCTGCGAACCCATCATGGCCGACATCAAGGCTCGCGACGACGAGAACCGCAAACGCGAAGATGCCTGGAAGGAAGAGTGTCGCTCGATGGGGGCCAACAGGCAGAAACCCAAGAGACCTGACGACCTGACCATCCAGATCATGTCGAGCGACCTCACAAACGCAGCCCTCGTCCAGAAGCTCCAAGACGCTCACGGACACTTCCTCTACACACACATCGACGAAGTGGAACTCTTCGAGCAACTCAAAGTGAACGGCAAGGCAGGACAAATCGGCAAGATCTTCCGACTCGCCTTCGACTGCGGCTTCTACGGACAGGAACGAGTGGGCATACAAAGCGTGACAGGCAGGCCCCAAATGCGATGGAACTGGAACGCAGCCAGCACCATACAACGCAGCCAGCAGTTCTTCCGACCCATGATAGCAGACGGCACACTCTCGCGCATCAGTTTCGCCACAATCTTGACAAAACGCGGCATGCCAATACCCGTTCACGGCATCTACGACGAAGCCTTCAGCGAAGCACTCAAGCCCAGCATAGACCGACTCTGCGCAGCAAAAGGCAACATCGACCTGCCTGAAGCAAAGCGACTCATCCAAAAACTTGACAAAGAAGCCAAAGATACCGCTTGGCTCACAGACGACGAACAATACGAGAAACAAGCCTATCGAGCCGTTGTCTGCGCTTGGCTCAGAGCAATGGTGCTCTACATCGCAGAAGGCAAATGGTCGAAGGAAATCGAAAACCTGGCAATGTGGAGCATGAAGTACGACCTTTGGTGCAAGATGCACTTCTTCGGACAACTCCTACATGCACAAATGGCTGGCGAAGTGGTGCGGACAAGGGGACCTAAGAACATGCTCAACATGCTCCCTGACGACTTTACTGTAGAGGACATCAGGCAAGTGCGAATACGCTTGGAAAAGGACCCCGACCCCATACAGCAACTCACTATGTGGAAGCAGCGAGGCCACATCACCCAAGACGAACAAGGCGTCTTTCACAAAACACCAGCCTACCTGAAACGAAAGAAATCCTCGTAACTCTCTAAAAATGAATGGCCCAGGGAAACACTTCCTTGAGCCATTCACAATAATAACAATTAACAGTTTATTTTTCGAGACCCTATGCCCTTGTTCTTGATACAAAACACCCCACCCTACTCTCGGAGGGAGAGCAAGGTGGGATGATGATTATGATGCGTCCTTTAATCTGCCAGTTTTGCGCAGATGAACTCACGGTTCAGGCGAGCGATGTTCGAGATGGTCTCGCACTTCGGGCAGACAGCCTCGCAAGCACGTGTGTTGGTGCAGTTGCCAAAGCCCAGTTCGTCCATCTTCGCTACCATTGCCTTCGCACGCTTCGCTGCCTCTACCTTACCCTGAGGAAGCAGAGCAAGCTGGCTCACCTTCGAGCTGACGAAGAGCATTGCAGAGCCGTTCTTGCAGGCTGCCACGCAAGCGCCGCAACCGATGCAGCTGGCGCAATCCATAGCCTCGTCGGCATCTTCCTTCGGAATCAGAATAGCGTTTGCATCCTGAGCCTGACCTGTGCGAACCGTTGTGTAACCACCAGCCTGCATAATCTTGTCGAAGGCATTGCGATCGACCATGCAGTCCTTGATGACTGGGAAACCAGCCGAGCGCCAAGGCTCAACGGTGATGGTCTCGCCGTCCTTGAACTTACGCATGTAGAGCTGACAGGTTGTAGCTCCGCGCTCAGTCTTGCCATGAGGCGTTCCGTTGATGTAGAGCGAGCACATACCGCAAATGCCTTCGCGACAGTCGTGGTCGAACACGAAAGGCTCCTTGCCCTCATTGATGAGCTCCTCGTTCATGATGTCGAGCGCCTCAAGGAATGAGGTGTCGTCAGGGATGTTCTTCAACTCATGCGTGTCGAAGTGACCCTTGTCCTTAGGACCGTTCTGCTTCCAGAACTTTATCGTAACACTTATATTCTTAGCCATAATTGTTAATTCTTATAGTTACGTGTCTGTACCTTAATGATCTCATAATTGAGGGGCTCTTTGACGAGTTCGGGTGCTTTGTCGTCGCTGCCTTGATAGTCCCAGCAGCCAACATAGAAGAAGTTCTCGTCGTCGCGCTTTGCCTCGCCTTCCTCGGTCTGATGCTCCTCGCGGAAGTGGCCACCACAGCTCTCTTCACGATGCAGGGCATCGTAAGCTACGAGCTCGCCCATCAGGATGAAGTCGCGCAGATGGATGGCCTTGTCGAGCTCGACGTTGAGGCCTTCCTTGCTTCCAGGAATGAAGAGGTTGGTGTCGAACTCCTTACGAAGCTCCTTGAGCAGCTTCAAGCCTTCCTCCAAGCCTTCCTTCGTGCGACCCATGCCGACGTGCTCCCACATGATGTGGCCAAGCTCCTTGTGGATGGAGTCGACAGAGCGCTTGCCCTTGATGTTCATCAGACGGTCAATCTCCTTCTCGACAGCCTTCTCCGTTTCAGCGAACTCAGGCAGGTCGGTTGAGAGACGTGGCCAGATAGCCTGGTCTGCAAGGTAGTTCTGAATGGTGTAAGGCAGTACGAAGTAGCCGTCAGCAAGTCCCTGCATGAGGGCAGAAGCGCCAAGACGGTTTGCTCCGTGGTCTGAGAAGTTGCACTCGCCGATAGCGAAGAGGCCAGGGATGGTGGTCTGCAACTCGTAGTCAACCCAAACGCCGCCCATCGTATAGTGGATGGCAGGGAAGATCATCATGGGATAGTAGTAATCGACGCCGTCCTTTGTGCAAGCCTTCTCGCCTGGATTGACGTCGGTTATCTCCTCGTACATATCGAAGAGGTTGCCATAACGCTGACGAATCTCGTCGATGCCGAGGCGCTGGATGCTCTCCGAGAAGTCGAGGAACACGGCCAGACCGGTGTTGTTCACGCCGAAGCCCTTGTCGCAACGCTCCTTGGCTGCACGGCTGGCTACGTCGCGAGGAACGAGGTTACCGAATGCCGGGTAGCGGCGCTCCAGATAGTAGTCGCGATCCTCTTCAGGAATCTCATAGCCCTGCTTTGTTCCTGCCTGCAATGCCTTTGCGTCCTCGAGCTTCTTCGGAACCCAGATACGACCATCGTTACGCAGCGACTCAGACATAAGAGTCAGCTTCGACTGCTTGTCGCCATGCACAGGAATGCAAGTGGGATGAATCTGAACGTAAGAAGGATTAGCCATCATTGCGCCCTTGCGGAAGCACTGAACGGCTGCTGTGCAGTTACAACCCATAGCGTTCGTCGAGAGGAAGTAGGTGTTGCCATAGCCGCCAGTAGCGATGACGACAGCATTTGCGCTGAAGCGCTCCAGCTTGCCAGTCACGAGGTTCTTGGCGATGATGCCACGAGCACGACCGTCAACAATCACTACATCCTCCATCTCGTAACGGGTGAACAGCTTCACCTTGCCTCTTTGAACTTCCTTACTCAAAGAAGAGTAAGCACCGAGAAGCAACTGCTGGCCTGTCTGACCCTTAGCATAGAAGGTACGGCTTACCTGAGCGCCACCGAACGAACGGTTTGCCAGCATGCCGCCATACTCACGAGCGAAGGGTACGCCTTGTGCCACGCACTGGTCGATGATGTTGTTCGACACTTCGGCCAGACGATAGACGTTGGCTTCGCGAGCACGATAGTCACCACCTTTCACTGTATCATAGAAGAGGCGATAAACGCTGTCGCCATCGTTCTGATAGTTCTTGGCTGCATTGATACCACCCTGAGCTGCGATAGAGTGAGCGCGACGGGGCGAGTCCTGAATGCAGAAGTTATATACATTGAAGCCCATCTCGGCAAGGGAAGCGGCAGCACTTGCACCAGCAAGACCTGTACCTACTACGATGACGTCGAGCTTCAGCTTGTTCTTTGGGTTCACCAGACGCTGGTGAGCTTTATATTCTTTCCATTTCTCAGGCACTGGACCTGCAGGAATCTTCGAATCTAATACTTTTGCCATAACTTATGTCAATTATTAATTCTTAATTCATAATTCATAATCAGATGCCACAGCTACTGCCGCAAGAGCCGCAGCCCTGTATGGCAAACACAATAACAACGGCAGCGAACATCAGCACAACGATGGTTGCGTAGATGTTGCCGATGCAACGCCAGCGGTTGAACCAAATCTTACCGCTCACACCAAGCGTCTGCATAGCGCTCCAGATGCCGTGGGTCAGGTGGAACCACAATGCTGCGAGCCATACAAGATACAGGCCTGAGTAAACGGGACAAGAGAAGGTCTTCTTGATCCAGAACACTCCATTTGCAGCATTCTCAGCAGCCTCGCCGTCGATGAGCTCAGCGGCCATCATGTGCCACCAGAAGTTGTAGAGGTGCAAGCACAGGCCCAGGCAGATGATAATGCCGAGGGCAAGCATGTTCTGGCTGGCCCACTCCACTTTCTCGGGCTTGTCTGTCACAGCATACTTGTTGTTGCCGCGAGCCTTCCAGTTCTGGAATGTCAGCCAGAAAGCATAAACGAAATGAATGAGCACAAGGCCTGCCAAGGCCACAGTCGCCGCTACGGCGTACCAGTTGGCGCCCAGCATCTCGCAAATCATGTTGTAGCCTTCTTCGCTAAAGAGAGCTACGACGTTCATGCAGGCATGGAACGTCAGGAACAGGACAAGCGCGACACCGGTGACGGACATCACTACTTTCCTGCCGATAGATGAATTAATTAACCACATAGAAATAATGAATTAAGTTATATTTAGTGTTGGTTTTATGTGCGCATGTACCTTAATTTAGGTATAATACGAAGGCAAAAGTACACAAAAAAGGTTAAATGCGCAACTTTTTCGAGGAAATGTTGCAGGAATTGAGTACTTTTGTACCTAAATTAGATGTAAGGCAGAACAGATGGAGTTCAAATATGATGTCGTAGTCGTCGGTGCTGGCCATGCTGGATGCGAGGCTGCAACGGCTGCCGCAAAACTCGGAGCGAAGACTTGTCTCATTACGATGGACATGAACAAGATTGCCCAAATGTCGTGCAATCCTGCCATCGGTGGCATTGCCAAAGGCCAGATCGTCAGGGAGATTGACGCGCTGGGAGGTCACACAGGCGAGGTGACGGACGCAACAGCCATTCAGTTCCGTATGCTGAACCGCTCGAAAGGACCTGCTATGTGGAGCCCAAGAGCTCAATGCGACAGGGCAAAATTCATCTGGACCTGGCGCGAAATACTCGAGAACACTCCCAATCTTTCTATCTGGCAAGACCAAGTCGTAGAACTCCTCACGGAGGAACTTCCAAACGCGGCCTGCCGAGTTGCCAAACATGGCGTGCCGAATTGCCAAACGCGGCGTGCCGAGTTGACCGATGTGGCGTGCTGGGTTGCACAACGTGGCGTGCTGGGTTTGCGAACTATGCTGGGAGTGACTTTCCATGCACCCTGCGTCATCATCACGGCTGGCACGTTCCTGAACGGACTGATGCACATCGGACGCACCAAGATTCCAGGTGGTCGTTGTGCTGAACTGCCGAGCCTCCATCTCTCTGAGAGCATCGCAGCTTGCGGCATAACTGTTGGCCGCATGAAGACTGGCACTCCTGTTCGCATAGACGGACGTTCCGTAGATTTCTCCCAAATGCAAAGGCAGGACGGAGAGACCGACTTCCACAAGTTCTCCTACATGGGCGAACCGCGTCAGCTGCCACAACTCCCGTGCTGGATTACCTACACAAACGAGGCTGTTCACGAGCGTTTGCGTGCTGCCCTACCCGACTCTCCGCTCTATAACGGGCAGATTCAGAGCATCGGTCCGCGTTACTGCCCAAGCATCGAAACAAAGCTCGTCACTTTCTCCGAACGTACTGAGCATCAGCTATTTCTGGAGCCAGAAGGCAGTTCGACAAGGGAACTCTACCTGAACGGCTTTTCGAGTTCGCTCCCCATCGACGCTCAGATTGAAGCGCTGAAACTGATTCCTGCTTTCCGCAACCTGCAGATCTACCGTCCAGGCTATGCCATCGAATACGATTACTTCGACCCAACGCAGCTTCGACACTCGCTGGAATCGAAGATTGTCAATGGTCTCTTCATGGCTGGACAAGTGAACGGAACAACTGGCTACGAGGAGGCTGCAGGCCAGGGACTGGTTGCGGGAGTAAATGCAGCTCGCAAGATTGCCGGACTCGAGCCGTTTTTCATGCGAAGGGACGAGTCTTACATTGGCGTCCTCATTGACGATCTGGTAACGAAAGGCGTGGATGAGCCGTACAGAATGTTCACCTCGAGGGCTGAATATCGCATCCTGCTTCGTCAAGATGATGCGGACGCCAGACTCACAGAACGCAGCTACGAAATGGGCTTAGCAAGCCGAGAACGTTATGACCATTGGCTACGCAAGAAGCAGACAATCAGCGAGATAGAGAATCTCTGCAGCAACTTCAGCGTGAAAGCCGCGCTGATCAATCCAGGCCTGAAGGCTCTGGGAAGCGAGCAGCTGCAACGAGGCTGCAAACTCATCGATCTGGTGATGCGACCACAGCTCAACCTGACGAACCTCGCAACACTCATCCCTACCCTATCCGACAAGCTGAACAGCATCAAAGACCGTCGCGAAGAAATCATCGAGGCTGCCGAAGTTCGCATCAAATACAGCGGATACATACGCAGGGAGAAGGAAATAGCAGAGAAGATTCAACGCCTCGAAAACATCCGCATCAAGGGACGTTTCCAATACGAGGACATCAAATCGCTCAGCACAGAAGCCCGTCAGAAACTCACGAAAATAGATCCTGAGACGATGGCGCAGGCCAGCCGAATCCCTGGAGTCAGCCCCAGCGACATAAACGTCCTGCTGGTCATGATGAATCGATAAGTTTCACGTGAAACAATTGCACGCAAAAAGTATAAATACAATAAGTATGAATAACGAATATCTATTGAAAAACCTGCGAAATGTGCCTGATTTCCCAGTGCCTGGAATACAGTTCAAGGACGTTAGTACGCTGTATAAAAATCCAAAGTGCCTGAAGATAATGGTCAACGAACTGTATGACCTTTACAAGGACAAAGGCATAACAAAGGTCGTGGGCATTGAGAGCCGAGGCTTTGTAGTTGGGGCCGCATTGGCAGTCAAACTGGGAGCTGGGTTCGTGATGTGTCGTAAGCCAGGCAAACTCCCTGCAGAAACGCGCAAGGAAAGCTATATGAAAGAGTACGGCAAGGACACCATCGAGATTCACACAGATGCAATCGAAGAGAAGGATGTCGTGCTGCTCCACGACGATCTCCTCGCTACAGGAGGCAGCATGAAAGCAGCCTACAACCTCGTCAAGCAGTTCAATCCAAAGAAGATATACATCAACTTCATCATCGAGCTGACCATCGAAGGACTGGATGGCAGGTCTGTTTTCGACAAGGACGTAGAGTTAACAACACTCCTGAAGATATAAGTTTTGAAACTTAACGTGGTTAAATTCCAAACTTAACACGCTTAGTTTGTCAATTTAACACGCTTAATTGACGAATTAAGCACGCCTAATTTGAAATTTAAGCACGCCTAATTTAAGGACTTAACGTGGGACAATAGATGGAGAAAAGTGCAAAGGAAATACTGAAAGCCTATTTAATGGGGATTGTAAGCAATCTGCCTGAGTGCCCGGGCTGCTATCAGTATCTCGATGAGACTGGTACCATCATCTATGTCGGCAAGGCAAAGAACCTGAAGCGACGTGTTTACTCGTATTTTTCGAAAGAACACGATAATCGAAAGACAGCTATTCTCGTGTCTAAGATACGGGATATCAAGTACATAGTCGTCAAGACGGAAGAGGATGCTCTCCTGCTTGAAAACAACCTCATAAAGCAATGGTCGCCTCGTTATAACATCCTGCTCAAGGACGGCAAAACGTATCCAAGCATCGTTGTAACCAATGAATACCTGCCACGCATCTTCCAAACTCGCAAGATAGACAAGCGTCTTGGCACTTATTTTGGCCCTTACAGCCACGTTCCCACGATGTATCTTCTGCTCGAACTTATTGGGAAACTGTATCCTTTAAGGCGTTGCAGAGAAATTATAACAGCCAATTCCATCGAAAATGGCAAGCATAAAGAGTGCCTGGAGTACCATATAAAGAACTGCAAAGCACCATGTACAAAGCGACAAAGCCACGAAGAATACATGGAATATATCGCTGAAGCAAAAGAAATCCTGAAGGGAAACACGGCACAACTGGAGCGGCAAATGCTCCAACGAATGCAGGAATATGCTGCAAAACTACAGTTCGAAGAGGCAGAAGCAATTAAGCAAAAGTACATTCTTCTCGAGAATTATCGCAGCAAGAGCGAGGTCGTAAGCAACTCCCTCCATAATATAGATGTCTTTAACATCGAGAACAATGAAAAGGTGGCCTACATCAACTACCTTCACGTCACAAACGGTTGCATCACGCAGGCCTTTACCTTTGAGTATGCAAAGCGCCTCGATGAGCCAGATGACGAGTTGCTTGCAGCAGGAATCATAGAGATGCGACAACGTTACCACAGTGAAAGTAAGGAAGTTATCGTACCGTTTCCCGTGGAACATTTAGGGGAGGATTTGCTCATCACAGTGCCTCAAAAGGGAGACAAAAAGAAGTTACTTGAGCTTTCCAGACTGAATGTCTTGCAATATAAGAAGGATAGGATTAGTCAGAGCGACAAGTTAAATCCTGAACAAAAGCAGGTGCGTTTGATGAAGGAACTGCAAGAAGCACTTCACCTCCCTACCCTACCGATGCAAATTGAATGCTTTGACAACTCGAACATCAGTGGTACGGATGCAGTTGCTGGCTGCGTCGTCTTCAAGAAATGCAGGCCAAGTAAGCAGGATTACCGCAAATACATAATAAAGACTGTGAGCGGGCCTGATGATTATGCCAGCATGCAGGAGGTGGTTCGACGGCGTTACAGTCGTATGATAGAAGAAGGAAAGCCCCTACCCGACCTGATAATTACGGATGGAGGGCGTGGACAAATGGAGGTCGTAAGAGAGGTTGTTGAGGATGAACTGCAGCTATCTATACCGATTGCGGGTCTTGCAAAGGATGACAAACACAGGACAAACGAACTGCTCTTTGGATTTCCTCCACAAACGATAGCAATGAAAACGGATTCTCCGCTGTTTCGTCTGCTCACGCAAATACAGGACGAAGTGCACAGATATGCCATTACATTCCATCGCGACAAACGCAGCAAGCATCAAATTGCAAGCATTCTGGACAACGTTCCTGGCATTGGACCGAAAACAAAGACGTTGTTGCTGAACAGATTTCACAGCGTGAAGCGAATCAGGGAGACAGAAGAAGATGAACTTGCAGCTGTGATTGGAGCCTCGAAAGCTAAGGTTTTGAAGGAATTCCTTGCAGATGCCGATAAAAAGTCGTAGCTTTGCACTATATAATGAGGAATAGAGTAGGGGAGAACACAACCTGAAGAGAAATGAGAACAGTCATACAGAGAGTACAAAGGGCCAGTGTCAGCATCGAAGGCAAGACAGTGTCGAGCATTGGAAACGGGCTGTTGCTATTACTTGGCATTGAGGCTGCAGACACCGAAGAAGATGCCCTGTGGCTGTGTCGGAAAGTGCTTGGATTAAGGATATTCGACGATGAAGCGGGCGTCATGAACCGCAGCATCATGGACATCGACGGGGAGATTATTGTCGTGAGCCAGTTCACGTTGTTCGCCAGCTACAAGAAAGGCAACAGTCCCAGCTGGTTACGTGCTGCTGGACACGAGCATGCTGTACCAATGTACGAACGCTTTGTCGAACTGCTCAGCCAGGGGCTTGGCAAGAAGGTGGGCACTGGTGTGTTTGGTGCAGAGATGAAGGTCGAGCTTATCAACGACGGGCCTGTGACGATTTGTATGGATACAAAGAATAAGGAATAACAGAATATGACGATACGAGAAGCGCAAGAACGTGTAGATCAATGGATTAAGACGTATGGCGTACGCTATTTCAACGAGCTGACCAATATGGCTTGCTTGACAGAGGAAGTAGGGGAGTTGGCTCGTGTAATGGCGCGAAAATACGGCGAACAATCGTTCAAAGATGGTGAGAACCAGGATGTTAGCGAAGAGATGGCTGATGTGCTTTGGGTTCTTATCTGCCTTGCGAACCAGACGGGGGTCGATTTGACGGCTGCTTTGGAAGCAAGCATCGAGAAGAAGACTGCTCGAGATAAGGAGAGGCACAAGAATAACTTAAAATTAAAATAACTGTAAAACTGTTAAGAAAACAGAACGGCATTAAACTGCTGGAACGATAAAACGGTCAAAACAACAGAACAACATAAAACCTGAATAACATGGAAACAATCGAAAAAAGCAAGTACGATCAAATGCTCGGGCAGTATAATACTGCACTGAACGACAGTGAGATAGCTGCTAAAGTAGCCGAAATCATCGAGAAGAAAGTGCCGGAGAACGACACGCTGGCAGTCAAGAAGTTCCTGATGGGCAGCGTGGAACTTACGACACTCAAGACGACAGACTCCGAGGAGAGCGTCCTCGCGTTCACAGAGAAGGTAAATAAGTTCGAGGATGCTTACCCTGAACTGCCCCACATCGCTACCATCTGCGTCTATCCCTGCTTTGCAAAGATAGTGAGCCAAAGCCTTGAGGTAGAAGGTGTTGAAGTGGCTTGCGTCAGTGGCAGCTTCCCATCTTCACAGGCTCTGATAGAGATAAAGACCGTCGAGACTGCCCTTGCCCTGAAGGATGGCGCAACGGAAATCGACATCGTGATGAGCGTGGGCAAGTACTTGAGCGGCGACTACGAGACACTTTGCGACGAGATCAGCGAGTTGAAGGCTATCTGCGGAGACAAGAAGATGAAGGTCATCCTGGAGACCGGCCTGCTGCCAAGCGCTTCGGACATCAAGAAAGCGAGTCTGCTGGCGATGTATGCCGGTGCGGACTACATCAAGACGAGCACGGGCAAGGAGAAGCCGGCGGCCACTCCGGAAGCAGCCTACGTCATGTGCCAAGCAATCAAGGAGTACTACGACAAGACAGGAATCCAGATTGGCTTCAAGCCTGCTGGTGGCCTCAACACGGTGCACGACGCGCTCATCTATTATACAATAGTAAAAGAGGTGCTCGGCGAGAAGTGGCTCACCAATCAGTGGCTGCGACTTGGCACAAGCAGGTTGGCGAACTTGCTGCTGAGCGAGGTCGTTGGTGAAGAGGTGAAGTTCTTCTGAAAAAGTGAAAGGGTGAAAAAGTAAACAGGTGAAAAAGGACGAGGTGCGAACGGGCGGAACATTTTTCAGCAGTAAAAACGTCATTTTACCTTCACGAGAATCGATTATTTGAAGCCTCGGGGCTTGGCGGACGAAAAGAAACGATTCTCAGAGGCCCATTTTGAGCCTAAACAGTTGAACTAAAGAGATTTAAGCCCTAAAATAGTGAATAGGAAATTTTTTAAAATAGAAAAAGAAATGAAGAAAAGGAGTCTTTTGATGCTTGGAATGGCATGTTTGCTGCTCTCATCGTGTGTGGTTAGCAAGAAGAAGTTCGAGATTGCCGAAGCCGGCCGTTTGGCTGCACTCTACAGCCGCGACAGTCTGGCCGACTTGCTTGGGATGACCAGGACGGACTATGCCATTCTCGACGAGTTGCGGAACGGCTTGTTGAACGACACAGCCTTGCTCAAGAACAGCATCCGCAACTATCAGCAGTTGCTCGCCACAGGTCAGAACGAAAATCAGAAACTCAGTGCAAACCTGAAGGACCGCGAGAAGACGATTGCCGAACTGCAGAAGATGATCGACCAGCAGAACAAGAAGGTGAAGGACCTGCTCAGCAGCGTGAAGGATGCCCTGCTTGGATTCAGCAGCGACGAACTGACCGTGCGCGAAGAAGGCGGCAAGGTCTATGTGGCGATGAGCGACAAGCTCCTGTTCGAATCGGGCAAAGCCATCGTGAACGAGCAGGGTAGGGCAGCGCTAGGCAAGCTGGCACAAGTGCTCAACAAACAGACCGACATCGACGTCTATATCGAGGGACACACGGACAACGTGCCCATCAAGACAGCCGTCTTCCAGGACAACTGGGACCTCAGCGTCATTCGTGCCACATCGGTTGTGCGCATCCTGACCGAGACCTACGGCGTCAATCCCCTGCAGATACAGCCATGCGGTCGAGGCGAGTTCAAGCCTGTCGATGTCAACACCACGCCCGAGGGCAAAGCCCGCAACCGTCGTACGGAGATCATCATGGCTCCGCGCCTCGACAAACTGTTCAAGATGCTCGAAGAGAGCAAGTAGCTGTTTCAAAGAGATATAGGCCTTTAGGTAAAGAACACTAATGAGTCGGAAAAGATGGCACGCCGCGTTTGACATTTCGGCGTGCCATCTTTGTCAACTTGGCACGCCATCTTTCGAGGTGCGGCACGCAGCGTTTGACGAAGAGCTATACCTCTTTTGTTAAGGCAACTTTTCGTGCAGTTTTTCGCCTAAGACATCGCTATGTCGAAAATTATTTGTATCTTTGCGAGCGTATTTAGCATCTTACACATATATATAATATAGCATTATGAAAAGATTCGCCTTAGCAGTCGTCACGTTGCTCACTTGCATGAGCCTCTCGGCACAATGGCGCTTCGGCAACTCGCCAGCGAACAACAATGCAGCCAACGACTTGGAGCAGAACATGCAAAAGCTCGTCATGGCCAGCGTTATGATAAACAACTTCTACGTCGATAGTGTGGACTCGAAGAAGCTCACGGAAGACGCCATCAACGGCATACTCTCCAAACTCGACCCGCACTCGGCCTACACCAACGCCGCCGACACCAAGAAATTCACCGAGCCGTTGGAAGGCTCCTTCGAGGGTATCGGCGTGCAGTTCAACATGTTAGAGGACACGCTGCTCGTCATCCAGCCCGTGCCAAAGGGACCGAGCGAACGCGTCGGCATCCTGGCCGGTGACCGCATCGTCAGCGTGGCAGATACAGCCATAGCCGGCGTGAAGATGAGTCGCGAGGAAATCATGCATCGCCTGCGCGGCAAGAAGGGAACCATCGCCCACCTCGGCATCGTGCGTCGAGGCATCAAGGACACGCTCTACTTCGACGTCAAGCGCGACCGCATCCCCGTCAACTCGGTCGATGCCGCCTACATGGTGACGCCCACGATCGGACTCATCCGCTTCAACAACTTCGCGCAGACAACACACGACGAAGTGGTGGAAGCCATCAGGAAACTTAAGGGCGAAGGCATGAAAGACCTCATCGTGGACCTTCAGCAGAACTCGGGCGGCTTCCTCCAAGCCGCTGCCGACATCGCCAGCGAGTTCCTTTCAAAGGGCGACATGATAGTCTATACGAAGGGGCGCAGCGTACCCAACCAGGAGTTCCGAAGCACTGGAGGCGGCTGTTTCCAAGAAGGTAAAGTGGCCGTCCTCATCGATGAATACAGCGCATCGGCTGCCGAAATACTCTCCGGAGCCATACAGGATCAGGACCGCGGCATCGTCGTCGGACGTCGTTCCTTCGGCAAAGGCCTCGTACAACGCCCGTTCAATATGCCCGACGGCAGTATGATACGACTCACCACAGCACGCTACTACACCCCAAGCGGCCGCAGCATACAGAAACCATACGAGAAAGGAAAGAACCTCGACTACGCCAAAGACGTCATCAATCGCTACAATAAAGGCGAACTGACCAACGCCGACAGCATCCACTTCCCTGATTCCCTGCGCTACCAGACCCTGCGAAAAGGCCGCACAGTCTATGGCGGAGGCGGCATCATGCCCGACTACTTCGTGCCGCTCGACACAACTCGCTATGCGAAATGCTACCGCGAACTGTCTGCCAAAAGCATCATCATCAACGCCAACCTCAAGTATATGGACAAGCATCGGAAGAAGTTGGCGAAAGCTTATCCCACCTTCGAGAAGTTCAAAGCCGAGTTTGAACTGCCGCAGGAACTCATCGACGAGATATTTGCAGAAGGCGAAAAGCAGAACATCAAACCAAAGGACGACGAGGAACGGCAAAAGACAACAGACAACATCCGACGCATCGTCAAAGGACTCGTCGCGCGAGATCTGTGGGACATGAGTGAGTACTTTGCCCTCATCTATGACGACGACGAAGTGGTCAAAAAGGCGGTCGAACTGCTGCAGGCTCCATGATAACCTACAACACCATAAATATAGCGATGCCGGACATCGCCGAGGCAGAGGTCTCGGCGTGGGTCAAGAGCACAGCCGCCACATATAATAAGGTCGTTGGCGACATCAACTACATCTTCGTGGACGACGAAACCATGCTCGACATCAATCGGCGCTTCATCGGGCACGACTATTACACAGACCACATCGGCTTCGACTACAGCAAGGATGGCGCTCTGAGCGGCGACATCTACATCAGCCTCGACACCGTCAAGACGAATGCCGAGCTCTATCATGTCAAGCCAGACGAGGAACTCCGGCGCATCATCATTCACGGCCTCCTGCACCTCTGCGGCCTCCGCGACAAGACAGACAAGGAAAGGCAACTGATGCAACAAGCCGAGGACCGCGCCCTGACTCATCAAACCCATTAACCCTATTAACCCCATCAACAAGTGGAAGATTTCGACATAAGACAAGAAGGCAGGCAGAAAGAAAAGGATTTCGAGAACGCCCTGCGGCCTTTGTGCTTCGAGGACTTCAGCGGACAACAGAAAGTCGTCGAGAATCTGCGTATCTTCGTCGAGGCTGCGAAGTATCGCGGAGAACCCCTCGACCACACACTCCTGCATGGCCCTCCAGGCTTGGGCAAGACCACACTCTCCAACATCATAGCCAACGAGCTCGGAGTAGGCTTTAAGCTCACCAGCGGCCCCGTGCTTGACAAACCTGGCGACCTGGCCGGCATCCTCACTTCCCTCGAGCCGAACGATGTGCTCTTCATCGACGAGATACATCGCCTCTCACCCATCGTGGAGGAATACCTCTACTCGGCTATGGAGGATTACCGTATCGACATCATGATCGACAAAGGCCCCTCGGCACGAAGCATCCAGATAGATTTGGCGCCCTTCACGCTTGTGGGAGCCACCACACGCAGCGGCCTGCTCACGGCTCCCCTGCGAGCACGCTTCGGCATCAACATGCACCTCGAGTACTACGATGCCGACACCTTGCAGAAGATCGTAATGCGTTCGTCCAGCATCTTGGGCGTACCCATCGACTTCGAAGCCGCTGGCGAGATTGCCAGCCGCAGTCGTGGCACACCTCGTATCGCCAACGCCCTGCTCCGACGCGTCCGCGACTTCGCGCAAGTCAAGGGAAACGGCCGCATCGACCTCGATATAGCACGCGTCGCGCTTGAGGCCCTCAACATAGATCGCTACGGTCTCGACGAGATAGACAACAAGATCCTGACCACCATCATCAACAAGTTCCAGGGAGGCCCCGTGGGAATCAACACGATAGCCACAGCCATAGGAGAAGACGCAGGCACCGTCGAAGAGGTTTACGAGCCGTTCCTCATCAAGGAAGGCTTCATCAAACGCACGCCCAGAGGCCGCGAAGTCACCGAACTCGCCTACAGGCATCTGCACATTTCCCCGTCGAAAGATGGTTACATTCAGGGCGACCTCTTTGGATGAGGTGTACTTCTGAAGTTTGTGTAACAAATAGTAAATGGTTAAATGATTAAATGGTAAATATAACGTGGTACTGAATTACATCTGGATTGGCTTCTTTGCCATTGCGTTTCTCATCGCAATAATACAACTTTTCTTAGGCAACACCGACGTCTTCCCTGCTATAATGAACAGCACGTTCGACAATGCGAAGACCGCTTTCGAGATATCCATCGGCCTGACAGGCGTGCTTTCCCTATGGATGGGCGTCATGAAGGTTGGCGAAAAGGGCGGCCTGGTCAACGTCATAGCGCGTTGGCTGTCACCCCTCATGGTGCGTCTCTTTCCCGAAATCCCCGCAGGTCATCCTGTCTTCGGACACATCTTCATGAACTTCAGTGCTAATATGCTGGGACTCGATAACGCTGCTACTCCGCTGGGACTCAAGGCGATGGAGGGCATGCAGGAACTCAACAAGCAGAAGGACACCGCAACGAACGCGATGATTATGTTCCTTGTGTTGAACACCAGCGGCTTGACCTTGATACCAGTCGGCGTGATGACTTATCGCGCGGTGGCTGGTGCGGCACAGCCCACGGACGTCTTCATTCCCATCCTCATCGCGACAGCCATTGCCACGCTGGCAGGCATGATTATCACAAGCCTGTACCAACACATCAACCTCTTCAATCGAACCATCATGGCGTTCGTGCTCGGCCTTTGCCTCGTGGTAAGCGGCGTAATCTGGATTGGCACGCAGGTGGACCAGGAAACCATGAACAAGTGGAGCACCGTAGTAGCCAACGTCTTGCTTTTCAGCATCATAATGGCCTTCATTTGGGCTGGTGTGCGAAAGAAGATAAACGTCTATGAAGCCTTTGTTGAAGGTGCGAAAGGCGGCTTTGATACTGCCATCCGCATCATCCCCTACTTGGTTGCAATCCTCGTAGCCATCGGTGTCTTCCGTGCTTCGGGAGCGATGGACTTCATCATAGACGGTTTGGGCAAGTTCGTTGAAATGCTTGGTGGCAACGCAGACTATGTTGCGGCACTTCCAACAGCCATCATGAAGCCCCTGTCCGGCAGCGGAGCCCGCGGCATGATGGTCGATGCGATGCAGCAGTACGGCCCCGATTCCTTCATCGCCCGCCTGTCGTGCATCTTCCAGGGAGCCACCGATACGACCTTCTACATACTGGCCGTTTACTTCGGCAGCGTAGGTATCCGCAAGACGCGCCACGCCGTTATGGCTGGCCTCCTGACCGACATCTGCGGCGTCATTGCAGCTATTGGTGTAGCAGCCATCTTCTTTGGATAAAACTTAACGTGCTTAGTTGGTAAATTAGGCGTGCTTAATTGGCAAACTTAACATGCTTAATTGGCAAACTTAACGTGCTTAATTTGCAAACTTAACGTGCCTAATTGGCAAACTAAGCACGCCTAAATTTCAAATGCAGGCAGTGACGTCTTTCGTCGGGACATTCTGCCAGTCGAACATAGGCAGGAGATCCTGA
This sequence comes from uncultured Bacteroidales bacterium, assembly GCA_902770725.1. Classification (GTDB taxonomy): domain Bacteria; phylum Bacteroidota; class Bacteroidia; order Bacteroidales; family Bacteroidaceae; genus Physcousia. The sequence goes on from CACXUA010000008.1 coordinate 58,895, forward strand.
GGCTTTAAGGGAGTAGGAGAGGGGAGGATGCCTGCACAAAAAGCGAGAAAACCTACGATTTCATCGGGATTTTTATGTTTCTCTCGGAGTACAGAAAGGTCGAGGGACTTGTCACGCTTGCAGAGGCGTTGGCCGTTTTCGTTGATTAAAAGCGGATGATGAATGTAGGTCGGCTCCTGGAAGCCAAGGGTGCGATAGAGGTGCAGCTGTTGTGGGGTACTCAACAAAAGGTCGCGACCTCGCACCACCTCCGTGATGCCCATCAGCGCATCATCAACCACGACGGCCAACTGATAAGCCCATGCTCCGTCCTTTCGCCTGAGTATGTAATCCCCACAATGCTTCGCCAGGTTCACACATTGCTCGCCGTAGTGACCATCTTGGAATATTATGTCCTCATCTGGGACTATAAATCTGGTGGCATGAGGCACATTTTGTGCCATTTCATCGAACTTTTTGCCCCTGCAAGTGCCAGCATAAACGATGCGACCATCCGTTTCGTGAGGCGCTTGAGTGGCCATGATGTCGGCACGCGTACAGTAACAAGGATAGGTGAGGCCAGCTTCTTCCAACTGCTTGAGATAGTGCTTGTAGATGTCCCCGCGCTGGCTCTGCCACACAACCTCGCCGTTCCAAGGCAGTCCGAGCCACTGCAAGTCGTCCATCAACTGCAGGGCAAAGTCCCGACGCGAGCGATCTGGGTCGATATCCTCGATGCGCAGACGCCACTCTCCACCCTTGCTCTTGGCCGAAAGCCACGAGAGGAGTGCACAAAACACGTTGCCCAAATGCATTCTACCAGTTGGGGACGGAGCAAAACGACCTGCCATATCAGAAGACTCTTTCTGCGACGAAAGAGGCAAGGAGGTGCAGGGATTCAGTTACTGAGGCATCGCGAGTGTCATCGATCAGGCCGTCGGCCATGCCCTGCATATCTTTCATGTGCCACGCTGCATACTCCAATCCGCCCTCACTTATCGAGAACTTGATGAGTTTTTGAATCTCTCTTTGAGTTGCTTCACGACGTCGAACCTTCAAAGCCAACTCGTGCATCGACTTGTCCTCGCTGTGCTTGACGGCATAAATGGCTGGCAATGTGAGCTTTCCCTCCTTCATGTCGTTGCCGACGGGCTTGCCTATCTCGGCCGTTCCATAGTCGAAGACATCGTCACGCAACTGGAAACAAATACCGATGAGCTTGCCGAACTGTGCCAAACGCTCTGCATCGGCTTCAGCACCGCCTGCTGCCAAAGCACCCAAGCGAGCACAGACAGAGAACAGACTCGCCGTTTTGCGAGAGATGATGTCGAAGTAAGCAGCCTCCGAGAAAGTGTCGGAATCCTTGTTATTCAACTGTAGTAGTTCACCATCGGCAAGCGATTGTCCGAGCTGAGCAATGTACTGAACCACCCGAACATCCTCGGTCAAAGCAGCACATTCAAGCGCCTTGCTCAGTATATAATCACCGGCAAGAACAGCGGCTTGATTGGATAAAAAGGCATTCAAAGAGGGCAATCCGCGGCGACGATCGCTTTCGTCCACCACATCATCGTGTACGAGGGAAGCCGTGTGAAGCATCTCCAGAGCCAAAGCCACATTGATGACTTTGTCGTCCACATTGCCCACCATCTTTGCCGAAAGCAGGACCAGAAGCGGACGGAGCTGCTTTCCCGGTGCCTTGAGCAAGTGTTCGACAGTTTGTTCCAGCAAGGGATTGTCGCTATAAAGCGTTTTGCGGAAAGCCTCGCCAAATTGTTCCAATTCAGTCGCAACAGGAGCCTTTATCTTATCAAGTACGTCCATTTATCTCATCTTTAGAGTGCAAAATTACATAAAAAAGTGCTTCTTTCATATTTTTTCCGTACTTTTACAACATAAAAGGACAGAAAAAGATGCAGAAACTCTATTTACTGGATGCTTACGCACTGATTTATCGTGCTTATTACGCCTTTATTAAGAACCCGAGAATCAACTCGAAGGGCGAAAACACGTCAGCAATCCTTGGCTTTGTCAACACGCTGGAAGAGGTCATCTCGAAGGAAGCTCCAACACATCTGGGCGTTGCCTTCGACCCGCACGGCGGCACGTTCCGACACGAGGCCTACCCCGAGTACAAAGCCCAACGCGAGGAAACGCCCGAAGCCATCAGGTTTGCTGTACCCATCATCAAGGATATCTTGGCCGCCTACCACATCCCCGTGCTCGAAGTTCCTGGCTTTGAGGCGGACGACGTCATCGGCACGTTGGCTCATCAGGCTGACCTGAAGGGCATAGACACCTTTATGATGACGCCCGACAAGGATTTCGGACAACTCGTCACAGAACGCATCAAGCAGTACCGACCTGCTGTGGGAAGAAACAGCGAGGCAGAGATTCTGGGCATCGAGGAAGTGAAGAAGAAGTGGGGCTTGCAGTCACCCAGCCAAGTCATCGATATGTTAGGACTGATGGGCGACAGCGTCGATAACATCCCTGGCTGCCCGGGAGTGGGCGAGAAGACAGCTCAGAAACTCATCGAGGAGTTCGGCAGCATCGAAAATCTGCTGTCATCGACGGACAAACTGAAGGGCGCGCTCAAGGAAAAGGTAGAGGGAAACGTCGAGAAAATCAAGCAAAGCAAGTGGCTGGCCACTATCAATCAGGAGGTTCCAATCAGCCTCGACATGGAACTTCTCGAGTTGAAAGAGCCCGATAGGGACAGGTTGCAGGATATCTTCAAACGCCTCGAGTTCCGTCAACTCTTGAATAAAAGAAGCCCCCTCCCTGCCTCTCCGAAGGAGGAGGAGGAGAGCCAACCTGCCAAGAACAACGATGGTTCCTTGCAGCTTGACCTGTTTGGTGCAGCTCCGGAAAGCAAACCTACTGCCTCGACAAAAAAGGTCGAGCAACCACAACAACTTGACCTCTTCGACCAGCCAAGCAGCCCAATTCCTGCTACTTCGAAGGTTGAAGAACCTGCCGAACCATTCGTCGTGAAAGATGGGGTAGTTGTTGGTCACAACCTGAAGGCTAATTGGAAAGAGCTCAAGGCACAGCATCTCACCGAACTCCCCATGTTCGATACGGAGATTGCACACTATATCCTGCACCCCGAAATGCGCCATTATCTGGATTATCTGCTGTCCATCTACGGCTGCAAGAACCTCTGCGAACTCAAACAAAGCCTGGAGGAAGAACTCAAGAAGGAAGGTTTGTGGAGCCTCTTCACAGACATAGAGATGCCACTCATGCCTGTCCTCGCAGAGATGGAGGAGGCTGGCGTAATGATTGACACTGAGGGACTTAAGGAGACCAGCAGGCTGTTCACGGAGCAGATGCTGGCTTTGGAACAAGAGATACACAGCTTGGCTGGCCTGAACTTCAATATAAGCAGCCCGAAGCAGGTGGGCGAAGTGCTCTTCGAAACACTCAAACTCGACTCAAAAGCCAAGAAGACCAAGAAAGGGCAATACGTCACAAACGAAGAGGTGCTTGAGGCCCTGAAACGGAAACACCCGATTGTCGGCAAGATTCTAGAGTATAGAGGACTGAAGAAACTGCTGGGCACATACATAGACGCCCTACCTGGACTCATCAATCCACAGACCGGACACATCCATACTTCATTCAATCAGACTGTTACGGCAACGGGTCGTCTGTCGTCGTCGAACCCCAACCTGCAGAACATTCCCGTTCGCGATGCCCAGGGAAAAGAGGTGCGCAAGGCGTTCATACCTTATCCGGGACAGCTTTTCTTCAGCGCCGATTACAGCCAAATAGAGCTGCGCATTATGGCTCACCTCAGCAAAGACGAGAACTTGATTGAGGCTTTCCTGCAAGGAAACGATATCCATCAGGCAACAGCCGCTAAAATCTTCAAGAAGCCGCTTGAAGAAGTCACTCCAGACGAAAGACGGAAGGCCAAGACGGCTAACTTTGGCATCATCTACGGCATCAGCGCCTTTGGTTTGGCAGAAAGGATGGGTGTATCTAGGACGGAAGCCAAACAGCTTATAGATGAGTACTTTACGACCTATCCTGGCGTGAAGGCCTACATGGACAAGAGCATCGAAATGGCTCGCGAAAAGGGTTTCACGGAGACCATCTTCAAGCGTCGTTGCCAGTTGCCCGACATCAACTCGAACAACTCGGTGGTTCGCGGTTATGCAGAAAGGAATGCAATCAATGCCCCTATTCAGGGTTCGGCAGCCGACATCATCAAGATTGCCATGATTCGCGTCAGCCGGCGCATGAAAGAGGAGGGTTTGAAGTCGAAGATGATCCTGCAGGTGCACGACGAACTCAACTTCTCGGTTCTGCCTGAGGAGAAGGAGAAGTTGCAAGCCTTAGTGATAGAAGAGATGCAAGGTGCAGCACAGCTCAGCGTCCCCCTCATCGCCGACTGCGGCTGGGGCACCAACTGGCTCGAAGCACATTAAACAGCTAATTATAAAACTAGGCGTGCTTAGTTGGAGAATTAAACGTGCTTAGTTCGAAAAGATCACGTGGATAATTTGAAAAGTTCACGTGTGAAGTTGACAAAGATCACGTGTGAAGTTGACAAAGATCACAGGCATTCAAATTACCATCGACAGCATGCTGAGGTCGGCTTCCTCGCCCACAACCCAAACGATGTCGCCTTGAGTGAATTGACGCTTTGCTGGAACTGTGTCGAGATGACCTTCCTGATTCTCCACTCCAACCACCATACAATGGTAACGCAAACGGAAATCTATTTCCTGAAGGGTCTGTCCGATGAGGGGACTACTTTCGCTTAGTCGGATGGAGATGACAGAGAGATTGTGCTTCTCCTTGTTCCGCTCCTGTAAAGGCAGCACTTCCTGTTCGCTTCTCAACCGCAGAGATTCGATGGCTTCGCTGCCAGCCACTACTTCGAGAATATCGCCAGGATAGATGCGATGGCCTCCTCCAGGAATGTTTATCCTGTGTCCTGAGCGCAGAATTGCAGCAATATGCACGCGATCTGTCTTGCCGAAATGGAGTTGGGAAAGCGTCTTTCCGCCCCAACGAGAATGAACAGGAATCTTAACGCGAGCTATTTGCAAGTCCTTTCCCCTGAGCCGACGTCCATAACTCAACACATTCTGCTGTTCCCTGAGTTGCAGATTCTGCTTGAACGTACGCTCCATCTTTATACTCGTAAACTTGACAACTCTGCTCACCACCATGAAAATGAGAGCTGCTATGCTGATTAAAACCTCCCATACCCACCAAAGAGGTGAAACGTACGACACTACATTATATGTTATTATTAAGCCAAGAATGGCCTTCCCTAACAAGATGAGTCGGACGAGGAATGCATTCATTTTCCCCGATGAAATCAGGTATTTAACCTCTCTACTACGGTTCTTCTTGATGACAATTGGTCTGATGCAAGGCGAAAGGAGCAGAAGGGTGATGATACAACAAACAAGGGTGCCGTACCATTCGCCTAAGATGTGCTTGCAGAGAGGCAATATCGTGGCAAAACTAAACAGGGTAAGCGCAATACTTATCGTGAGATAAGCAGCAGTTTGAAACAGAATTGCGGGCAAGAAACGCTTCCAGGCTATACCTTTTGAAAGCCTGACACGCTCTACTCTCTTGTTTATCGAAAGCGTTTTGCCGCGATTGATGAGCGACTGTATCTGGTCGCTCAAGGAATTTTCTATGTGATTGGCAGCCTTCGGAGAGAGTTTTATG
>CACXUA010000009.1 GCA_902770725.1 uncultured Bacteroidales bacterium
TCTTTGCTATGCAAAGCCGGAGAACCACAGGAATTCCCAATCATCGCCGACATCATGCACACGGAATTGTACGATGCTGTGCGATTCCGCGACATCCACAAGGCAGGATTCAACGCATGCCTTTGTCGTTGCAAAACAAACGAAGACATCCAAAATGTATTGGAAGTAGCAAGGCCTCACAACATCAAACTGATTATTTTCAGCCATCCAATAATGAGGCACCCCGAGAATATAGTTCCTATTATCAAGGATCATCCTTCTATGTGGCAATACTACTTAGCAGACGAGCCTAAAATGGCTAGACTTAAAGAATATCAGATTATCCAGCAAAGAATCTCGAAATACGACAATAATGCGAAATACTACATAAATCTCCTGCCGAATTCCACCCCTAAAGTCCTTGAGTCTATTGGCGTAAAAACTTATCCTGAGTATTTGCAAGCCTACAGCACCATCAGGCAACCACAGATATCCTACGACTTCTACCCAGTTCAAGGCAAGACGGTAAGGAACGACAAATGGTATCCCATTCTGGATGACATCCGCAAAGAGAGTCTTCGCACAGGACGCCCATTCTGGGCATACATCATGTGTGTACCTCATCAAATCTATCCGATGCCAACAATTGGTCATTTGCGTTTACAATGCTATGTAAATCTGGCATACGGGGCTCAAGGCATACAATACTTTTCTTATTCAACGCCTGCTCCAACAAATCAATATGAATTCCATGACGGACCTCTTTTGCGTAACGGGAAAAAGAGTCCAACCTATAAGCTTGTCAAAAAGATGAATGCCGAACTGAAGCCAGTTGCAAGCCTATTCTGGAAAAGTGAGGTAACAGGCATTGAACATCGCAAATGCGTGGACGGCGAAGTGGTTGTCTCACATTTCAAGAAGGAAGGCAGACGATACACTTGCTTCGTAAATAAGAGTGCTGACAAAGATGTATCTGTCACTATTCGAAGCAGCAACTATACCCATCGTGTTCGTAAGGATCTGAAAGTTGAAAGTGTAAAAACATTCTATAAGCTGTCCGCCGGAGACATCCTCATTATGAGAGACAAATGAGCTGCGTTGTAGTCATACCTATATATAAAGATACACTCACCGATACGGAGAGAGCATCTGTTCGACAGACGTTCCGCGTCTTGGGCAAGCACGACATTGTGTTTGTCACGCACCGAGGTTGTCTGCTTGACGAATACAAAAAGGTTGTATCGGGCGAGCAGAACGTGTTGCGAACAGAATTCTTTGACGAAGGGTATTTTGACTCGACGAGACACTACAGCGATCTTTGCTTTTCGGAAGACTTCTACCTGCGCTTCAAGGACTACGAATACATGCTTATCTGTCAAACAGATGCTTGGGTGTTTCGTGACGAACTTGATTATTGGTGCAACAAAGGTTATGACTTCATTGGAGCCCCAGTATTTTTTCCTTATAACAAGAGTCGCTTCACCCGTATTTTCTATGGTGTCGGCAATGGAGGCTTCAGCCTGAGAAGAATAGCTCACTGCCTGAACATCATCAAATCCGACCATCACAAGATATTTCTCAAGCCAGGCATTCTGGCCAAGATATACTGGTATGGCTTCCTCTATAACGAAGACTACAAGAAGAGTCTGCTCAAGCGAATCGGGCTTTTGCCTCTGTTCGTCGCCAAGGCATTGGGTTTCCACAACACCATAGCACAATTCCGTTCAACAGGCTGCGAGGAGGATGCCATCCTTTCCTTCTGGGCACATAATGCATGGGGGCTGACCTGCCGCGTACCTGATGAACTCGAGGCTGCTCGCTTCTCCATGGAGGTAAACCCGGAATATCTGTATAACCGAATCGGATGCCAGTTGCCCTTTGGCTGCCATGCTTTCGAGAAATGGGAATACGACAGTTTCTGGAAAAATCACATCAAGCTATGAACATCAAGTTTTCCATCATAACTGTCTGCTACAACGGCTCCAGAACCATTAAAGAGACGATAGCCTCCGTACTGGGCCAGACCTACCAGAATCTGGAGTATATCGTCGTCGACGGCAAGAGCACCGATGGTACAGTTGAGATTCTGCAAAGCATTGCGGATGAAAGGTTCGCGTACGTCTCGGAAGAGGATTCCGGCATTTACAACGCCATGAACAAGGGACTGAAGATGGCAAGTGGCGACTACCTGATATTTCTGGGCTCTGACGACACCTTCTATGGCAAAGATGTTTTGAAGAACGTAGCCAGCAAATTAACAGGCAGCGAAGATGTTGTGTATGGCGACGTCATGCTGAAGAAACGCCAGAAACTCTACAACGGAGCCTTCACTCGATGGACATGGGGGCACCGCAACATCTGTCACCAGAGCATCTTCTACCCCAAGTCCGTCTATGGCAAATATCAGTACAATGAAAAATATAAGAGTGTCGCCGACTGGGACTACAACCTACGCCTACTCATTGAAGGCATCAGGTTTACCTACATTCACGAGACCATCTGTACCTTCAATGATGACAGCGGGCTAAGTTCAAGCAGCAAGGACCATGACTTCTTGAAAGTGCGCAGAAAGTTGGTATGCAAGGCAGTCGGCTTTCTCCCATACTGTTGGGGCATCCTGCAAAGGGCCAAACGAAGACTATTGTCCGAAAAGTGGTAAGTCGTAAATGATTAAATAGTTAATAATTCGATGATATCTGTCTGCATAGCAACATACAACGGAGAGAAATACCTGCGCCAGCAGCTCGACAGCATCTTGGCCCAGATAGGCAGCGAGGACGAAATCGTCATCTCCGACGATGGTTCTACGGACGGAACTATAGAATTGATAGAGTCACTTCACGACGAAAGGATTCGAGTAATCCGCCATGATTCTGCATACATAAAGACCACATTCCCGCTCGACAAACCCACACATAACTTCGAAAATGCGCTGAAGCATGCAAATGGCGACATCATCTTCCTCTCAGATCAGGACGACGTGTGGCTGCCCGGAAAGGTCGATAAAATGCTTCAGGCTTTAGAAACTGCAGATATGGCAATGCACGATTGCGTCCTAGTCGATACGGAGTTGAAGAAAATCGCACCGTCGTATTTCGACACAGTAAAGACTACGACCAACCCTTGGCACAATGCAATGAAATGCACCCTGCTGGGATGCTGCATGGCCATGCGTCGATGCGTTGCCCAAGAAGCGCTCCCCTTTCCAAAAACCAAGGTCGGGCACGACCTGTGGCTCGGAATGGTGGCTGCATCCAAGTTCCGATTCTCTCTGGTCAGGGAGCCGCTTCTTCTCTATCGCAAGCATGAAAAGAGCATGACCACGGCTGGTCAGGAAAGCAAATACGGGCTATGGTTCAAGATGGATTATCGCCTCACCATATTTAGACATTTAATAAAGTTACTCTTATGAAGACCATACTACACATTTCCAAGTATTATTACCCCGACCTTGGAGGCATCGAGACCGTTGCCATGTACCTAGCAGAGGGGATGAGTGAGTATCGCAACGCCGTCATCTGCTTTGCGACAGACGGCATGTACAGCGAGGAAGACATTCGCGGAGTGACCGTTTATCGGGTTCCAGTCAACTTCTCGTTTATGAGTCAGGACGTTGCCCTCTCCTACCGGAAAGTACTGAAACAGGTGCTCAAGCAGGAGAAACCCGATGCCGTACACGTGCACTGCCCCAACCCCTTTGTCTATCCCTTGGTATGTTCGTGCATAGAAAAAGAGACGAAACTTGTACTCCACTGGCACTCCGACATCCTTTCAAAGGGCTTGATGTACTATCTCGTCAAGCCTTTCGAAACGGCAATACTCCGTCGGGCCGACGTCATCATATCCACTTCGCCCAACTACATCCCCGACTCCAAGCCCCTGCAACGATACATCGACAAGGTTCGCATCGCCCAGAACGGCATCATCTCCGAGAGATTCTATCTCATGGAAGGTGACGAGGAGAAGGTCCGCGAGATACGCGAACGCTATAAGGGAAAGAAGATTATCTTCACTTGTGGACGCCACATCCCCTACAAGGGCCTCGACAACCTGATAAAGGCCGACGCATGCATCAAGAGCGACTGTGTCATCCTGATTGGTGGCAAGGGCCCGATTGACGGTGAACTGAAGCAAATACCGCATTCCGACCGCGTTAAGTTCCTCGGCCGACTCCTAAACGACACGCTTCGCCAGCACCTCTATGCTGCCGACATCTTTGCCTTCCCATCCAACACCAAAGCCGAAGCCTTCGGCATCGCTCTGGCCGAAGCAATGTTCTGTCGCTGCGCAGCCGTTAGCTGCAGGCTGGAAGGGTCAGGCGTGAACTGGGTATCGGTCGATGGGGAAACAGGAATCGTCGTACCCCTGAACGACATAAATGCCTTCGCTGAAGCGATCGATACACTGGCTGCCGACGATAACCTCCGCAAGCAATATGCAGAGGCTGCCAGGAAACGAATCGAGGAGAACTTCACCCGCGAGAAAGCTGTCGCTGTGATGAATAGCATTTACAAAGAACTCTTTAAGTAAAAAACCTTTACAAAATAAGTCCACACAAAACAACGTTTTGACAGCATCGACACGTTACCCTTTTCAATTCGGCACGTTAAGTTTGCCAATTCGGCACGTTAAGTTTGTCAAATCGACACGTGAAGTTTAACCACTCGGCATGCCCTTTTAAGGGCTTAAACCGCTATAATTTTACCTCTTAACACAAACAATTAATACTATCTTAACTTTGGAGTTCAAAAAGTCCTTTTGTAACTTGCTCATTATCAGCAGAAATTCAATCTAAGCCATTTTCTCGGCTTGGGTGGGCATAAGTACCAGAAAGTCGGAAAAACGCTCTTAAAAAGCAATCGAAAGTACAAAATATTGACAAATTTCGCCACTCTAACATAGTCCAACAACTAGACAAATGTTGAAATACGAATAAAGATTAAACTTCGTAGGATACATTGCTAAGGGAAACCATAGCAGCAAAGGCAATTGGAAATACACAACGAGAATGAAAAGGAATCTATCCTTCTTGATTTTATTCCTACTGTTCCTATCCTTGGGAAGAACGATGTGCCAAGCACAAACATTGGAAGAAGTGCTTGGATACGGCCTTCCCGTTGTGGTAGTCAACACCGTGAACGGCGAAGAACCGACAGCCGAACGAATAGACCCCCCTACAGGATGCTTGGGAGTCAGCATTACGAACGCTACAAAAATACCTGGGCGTGTGAGAGTTTACAATCCCGGCAATACTGAGAAGCCCATCTTTGACAGCGGAGAATATGTGGAAGATGAAAGCGGCATGACATTCAAGATTCGCGGAAACACTTCAGCACTTGATGCTAAAAAGCCATTCAAGATAAAGCTGCAGAAGAAGGCTGACATGCTGATACGCGGCGACAAGAGATTCAATGATAAAGATTGGGCACTAATCAGACCTACTGGTGGCAGCAAACATCCTTGTCCCATCACCACGATAGTCGGCAACAAGATAACAGAGATACTCCGCGTTTGCGACTGGATTCCAGCCAGCAATTATGTCAACCTCATCGTCAACGGAAACTTCCGCGGCTTCTATCAACTGACAGAAACTGTCAAGCGTAACGAGAAATGCAGAATCAATGTGAACGAGCAAACTGGCTACATTGCCGAGATAGATGCATATTGGTGGAACGGGGAAGTCAACTGTGTGGAAAGTCCACTCCTTAATAGAACGTACAAGTTCACATTCAAATATCCTGATAGCGATGACATTACCCAAGAACAATTGGATAATTTCAAGAACTATCTTAACTCCTTCGATGCCTCATTAGCTAGAGGAACATATCCCTTATATATTGATGTCGAAAGTTGTGCAAGATGGCTTCTGGCACACCAACTCTTAGGTTCAAAGGATGGTGCAGGAAGTAATGTCTTTATCTATCGTGATGATAACAATTCTGTATTTCGAATGGGGACACTATGGGACTTTGATTCTTCGTATGGCATTCAAGGCACCTTTACACCTGTTATGTCCATGCATTACTTCAAACAGATGCTACAGAAGAGCCCTTGCAAGCTACTGGCACGCGAAATGATTCGGATATGGGAGTCCGAGAGAAGCAGAATCATGACAGAGATTTCTGATTTCCTTGAATCCATTGAGGGGACAGAATTTGCACTTGCCATCGACAACTCCATCGAGGCAAACCTCAAGAGATGGCATGGCAACACGCTGGACAACATGGACACTACAATTGAGAAACTTAGGCAATGGTTCTCGACAAGAGCAGAGGAAATCGACTCGCTATTGACGACACTCACGACCGAAGATGGTGCAATCCAATGGGACAACCTCCCCGAAGGGACCTTTGTCCTGAATGGTGCTGAGCGACCTCAAACAGGAAGCACTCTCTCCCTCACGTCAAGCAAATTGGACTTATCTCAATTCACATTCAAATGGACAAGAGGCGATGTTCTGGGCAACTTCAACGAAGCCAATGTACTGTCTGCCGATTCCACATATATTGTCACAGATAATGACAATGAGCATTGGTTGCGAGCCGCCGCTTATGACAAATCGGGGAAGGCAATCTTCTCGAAGGACACCTGGATAAGCAAACTGCCTGTCCTATATATCGATACCGATGACGGCAAACCTATTACCTCCAAAGAGAACTATGTGACGGCCAGCCTCCGCATTCAAGGCAACACCGAATTCGAGCAACAATACCTCGGGGCCACTGAAATACGAGGACGTGGCACAACTTCTTGGGAACAATACCCGCAAAAGCCCTACAAACTGAAACTCGACAAGAGGACCAACCTCTTTGGCTTCGGCAAGAGCAAACACTGGGTATTGGTTTCGAACTTCAACGACAAGAGTTGCCTGCGCAACTACCTTGCCAGCGAGTTGGCAAAGCTGCTGGGCGCGATTGGCATGAACATGACATGGGTCGAGGTCGTACTCAACGGGGAAGTAAAAGGCTGCTACATGTTGAGTCAACACATCAGGGCAGAAAGAAACAGCGTGGACATCTTCGATTGGGAGGGCGAAGCTGAGGATGTTGCCGATGCACTCTTCCCTGCCATAAAAGAGACGGAAGCGCTGGAAGATGCCGACAAGAAACTGCTGGAGAAGGCTATGACAAGTAATCTGGCGTGGGTGACAGACGGCATCGTGAACTTCAAAGGAAAGACATACCGCCTCGCTGACTACGGGCTGGACAATCAGTACGACATCACCCAAGGCTTCCTGTTCGAAGCAACGGCCAAAAAAGACGGCATGTCGCAGTTCACAACGCCCGGTAATGTGCATTTTGAGGTCAGCGCCCCCGAGTATCTCTCCACAAATAGCGAAATGTTTTCTTATGTGACACAACTCTGGAACGATTTCGAAGCCGAGTATAGCCGAGTGCCAACTGCCGACAGCCCAAAGAACTTCTCCAAATATGCCGACGTGAAATCAATGATCGCTATATGGTTCGTGAACGAGTTCTTGGGACAAGGCGACCCCACAAACTCACGCTATTCGTATATCGCAAGCGATGGGAAGTTGCACTTCGGGCCCGCATGGGACTTCGACCACGCTGCAGCGTGCTGGACAGCAGATCCCAACGTGAACTTCTTCTACACATTCATTCACAAGCTCAACTACACCTACTACAAGAAGTGGTTCCCCGACCCTGTGCTGTGCCAAATGACATACGACACCTATTGGGAGGAAGCGCGCCCGTTCGTCCTCGACTTCATCGCCGAAGGCGGCGAAATGAATGCCAGGTACGCACTATTTGCCGAAGCTGGCAGAACCAATGATACGCTATGGGGCAGCTATCCTAGCATCTTGAAGCCCACCGCCGAACCGCGCACTACAGCAGAAGACGTGGAAGCCCTCCGAACCTTCCTCAGCAGGCACATCAAATGGCTCGACAAGCAATTCGTGTCGGAAAAGAAACTCATCGAAGCGATGAACGCCGCCTGTCCCTATCCCTGCGACCCCGACATCATCGATGGTATGCAGAGCAGCGAGATTGCCCCAGGAGGAACGCCCCAGCAAGTCCGCAAAGTCATAAAGGAAGGCCATCTCTATATAATCAGAGGCAACAAGACCTACACCATCGACGGAAAGAGGATAAAGTAAAGTTCACGAACTTCAGTTACACCCTGACAAAGCAGTTTTGCCTTATTTCCCAAGTTCTGGGACTTGAGGGAAGGTGAGTTTGCTTTTGTCGATGCCGAACTGTTTGTCGGGGGCAACTTTCATCGTGACGGAATTGCTCGCTGTCCAAGGGCTGTAGGTGACTTTGCCGTCGTATACAATACCGACGCGAAGGGTACGCTGCTTCTCAGCTGCCTTGCCACCAACTTTGCTAATGCTTACAGTCAGTTTCTTTCCTTCCGTAGCAGCCTGCAGCTTGTACTCGGCAAAGTTGCCCTGCTGATAAGCAAAGCCATCGCCATCATCCTCATAGAGACGACCTTCTGCCCTACCCTCTGCATCAGGATTAACAAGCAGAGTAAGGCTGTCGGACTTCATCTCCACCGTGTTTTGATAGAGGTTGCCCATCGGGATGACTGAGCCAGGACGCTGAGCCAGATAAGGCTGGAAGCCGTCGTCCTTGTCTTCGAGAGGAAGGATGTCCCAGTCACCGCTGGGGAGGTTGGCATCGCCTGCCCAACGAGGAATGATAATCAAGTCGCCACCCAACATGAAAGCCTTCTCTTCAGCACGCAAGCTCTTATCCTTAGTGTCAGCCATGAAGACGGGACGCATCACGGGCATACCATCCTTGCTGGCCTCCTGGAAGAGCGTATAGACGTATGGCATCAGGCGATAGCGGCGATTGATGGCCGTGCGGCAAACGTCGAGGCATTCCTGATCGAAAGCCCAAGGTTCCTGTGCTCGTCCGCCATCAATGCAATGGTTACGGACGAACGGGAAATAGACGCCTACTGCCGTCCAGTTGGCGACGAGCTTGCCATTGCTGTCTCCACAGAAGCCACCCATATCGGGACCGTTGAAGGGCTGTCCGCTCAGGCCGAGCGTAATGGACATCGGGATGGAAGCCATGAACTGTTCCCAATTGGAATAATTGTCGCCCGTCCAAGTTGCCGCATAGCGATGACCGCCGAGGAAATTGCTTCGGCTCAAGATGAAGGGACGTTTCGTGGGATTCGCCAAGAGCAAGCCCTGACGGCTGGCGCGAACCATGTTCAGTCCATATACGTTATGGTAACGCAGATGTGAGTCCTGGCGCAAGCCGTCGCCACCTTTATGCACGTTCGTGATGGGCATTGAGGAGCGAGGTCCCTCGAAGACTGCCGGCTCGTTCATGTCGTTCCAGATGCCATCCACGCCCTGCGCCATGAAGGGAGGATAGAGCGTGCTCCACCAGGAGCGCACCTCGGGACGCGTGAAGTCGGGGAAGTGGCAGTCGCCCGGCCATACCTTTCCGACAAAGGGTTTGCCCTCTTCATCAAGAACTGCATAACCATTAGCCATGAGCTGGTCGTCAACCCAATAGCCTTCTTGTGCCTTGACACCCGGATCAATCATATAGATGCTCTTGAAGTTCTTGCTGTGCAGGTAGTCGTTGAGTGCCTTGGGCTGCGAGAACTCCTGCGGATGGAAGGTGAATATCTTGTACTGGTCCATGTAATGGATGTCCATCCAGATGACGTCGCTTGGTATCTTGTGGTAGCGCAAGGTGTCGGCTATCTCCTTGACGCGCGTGTCTGGATGGTAGCTGTAGCGGCACTGCTGGTAGCCAAGCGACCACAGGGGCGGCATCTCCATGTTGCCAGTAAGGTTCACAAGTTCCTGCATCACCTCCTGAGGCGAGTTCTTCTCGATGATGACCATACGGAAGGCAGGTCCCAAGCTACGGAACACAATCTCCGTATCGGTAGTCATCGTCGCCTGCCACGTATTATCGGCAATAATGCCAAAGCTTGTACCGTCGCTGCGAAGACCGAGAACCCAGGGGTGACTCTGATAAAGATGAGTACCGCCATCCACGCCATAGCAAGGCGTATCGACATTCCAGAACTCGATGGTCTTGCCGTTACGACGCAAAGGCCCCCAAACCTCGCCGCCGCCATAAAGGTCAGCATCTGCATCCACCTTAATGCGAACGACGCTCTTGCCATCCTCCGTTGAAAATGCCGGACGAAGTTTCCAGGCAGGACTTACTGCCCCCTGTGGAGCCAGTTCACGAATAAAGATAGGTGACGGACTATGGGCCGCAGCGTCGTACATAGCGGGATAAAAGACAGCAACATCTGCCGATGCCATATAACTCTGCTGTGCTTGGAGCGCCAGGCCGAAAGCCACAGCAAAAGAGAAAGCATGAAGTCTAAGTTTCATAATTAATAGTGTGTTGAGATTACCTAATTAAGACCTTCTTACCTCCAATGATATTCAAGCCACGATGAGGTTTGCTCAAGCGCTGACCTGCAAGGTTGTAAATAATGGCGTCGTCGTTCCCAAGTTTCCATTTTTCATTTTCAATTGTTTCGATGCCATCAGGATTTTCCTCTGTCCCCAGATATTCGCCTTCAATAGTTTCTTTGAAGACATTAACCTTGATGCGATAATAACCGTCTTTATTGATGACCCATTTGTAGTCCTCCGAGCCGTTGTACCACAACTGCTTTGCCGTGAGGATGGAGGCGTCTTGGGTGAATGGATGAAGCACCTTAGGGCCCCAGCCGTACTGTCCGTTTATCTTGAAGCGCTTGGGCTCGACATTAAAAGTGTAATTCTTCAGCAGTCCAATCCACTCGAAAACATTGGGGTCGCTCTGGCTTTGTTCCATTTGCTTGCCAGAGGATATCTGCCAGCTACCCTCTCGGTCGGTACCCTTTCCTTGCTCGTCCTCGACGCAACCGCCACAAATCCATGCTTCGTACCAACGAACGAAAAGTTCGCCCGTGACCTGCTTGTTGGTGACGTCAACGGTGAAGCGGTAGTTATCTGCTTCGAAAAGGACTGCCCATTCAGCTCCA
Source organism: uncultured Bacteroidales bacterium (assembly GCA_902770725.1). Classification (GTDB taxonomy): domain Bacteria; phylum Bacteroidota; class Bacteroidia; order Bacteroidales; family Bacteroidaceae; genus Physcousia. The sequence continues at coordinate 10,966 of CACXUA010000009.1, forward strand.
ACGCTATCGGTTCTGGAGACGTAATCAGCCTTATTTGTAACAATATCAGTGTCAACAAGTTTAGGGGCATAGTAGCGACTGCCGGTCTTATGCGAATCAGTCGTAGAGATATAGAGATTTCCTGGAAGCAATTTGCCATGGAACTTGAAGGTATAACGATTGGAGACGTTTGTCGAAAAGCGCGTCAACTCCTGTACCCCGCTAGGAACTGCAGAGCCTCGCACGTATAAACGAATCTGAGCAGAGCACTCGATTGAAACCAAGAGCAGTAATATATATATAATGTGTCGTTTCATTGCCTTATCTTTTATGCCATTTCGCTAAGTGGAACATTGATTGTGATGGGTGCAGAGAGGTCGCTCGTGCTAACGGTTATCGTAAGGGTCTGCGTCTCCTCATCATATGAGATGGCCGAATCGTCAATAGGATTACCATTGACCGTTATGCCTTCTCGGACGAAAGAGGCAGGCGTTCCGAGGAACTCGACTGTCCATTTCCTTTCGGTCGGCATGCCTTCAAAACTGCCTTTGCGACCGCCGATGGTCAGGGCAACATTGTCTCCCGTACGGTTCTGCACGAAGGTTGTCATAGCCCAAGCATCTGCCTTATATTCCTGACCTTCGCCTCTATCCTCATAGAACTTTCCTGTTCCACTTGCTCCAGGCACGACCTTAAGGATAATCTCGCCCGGATCGTTCACTACAGTACGGCGAACCGGATAGAAAGGAATGATACTGCCGGCACGATAGAACACAGGGAACTCGTCGAGCGTATAGGCGCTATAGAACGCTTGGTTGCCACTAAAGAGTCGAGACCTTGTGACGTCCCACCATTTACCATTGGGAAACCATATCATACGACCAGAATAGCCATTCACTTGAGGCGTGTAAATGGGAGCGACAAGCATGTCGTTTCCGAACATATACTCGTCCTCGTAGATATAGGCATTGCTCTCCTCAGGATAATCATAATAGAGTGGACGGTTCATGCCGATGCCCGTATCGTAGGTTTCCCTTGCGGCAGTATAGAGATATGGGAAGAGGCGATAGCGAAGGCGAACGGCTTCACGAAGCTGCTCGAAGTTGCTATACTTCCAGATGCGGCGTTCCAACTTGCTGTCGTTGGTTGCATGTGTGCGGAAGATGGGCGTATAGGCACCGAACTGAATCCAGCGAAGCAGGAGTTCCGGGTCGTTATTTCCACCTTGATGACCGCCGAGGTCATGTCCCCAATAAGCATAGAGGACATTGCTCGCATTGCTTGTGAAGTATATTTCATAACCGAGCATCGACCATGCAGCCCACGTGTCTCCGGAGAAGCAGATGGGGTAACGGTGTGAGCCGAGGCCTCCCCATCGATGATAGATGACGGGTCTGAGGTTGGGCCTGTTCTTTTGCATATCCTCGAAGAACGTATGGTTGCACCAGAAGGTCTCGCCCAAACGACTTGAACCATCTGCTGGCGTGTAGCTCTTCTCCTGTCCGTGCTTGCCAACGGTCAAGGCTTGCTGCCAGTCCAGCCACCAAAAGTCGACGCCTTCTCGCTCGTGAGGTCGGATGACATATCTGAAGAAAGCCTTCATGTAGTCATAGTCCTCGACCTTCCACTTCAGGGTCTGCCTCGTCCTATCCCTCAAGGCGTTTGCCATTGTCGAATAGTAGTCCTCGTGAGTTCCTACTCCGTCGGATGGGTGCAGGTTAAGGGCGGTCTTCAGGCCATGCTTGTGCAGGGAGTCGATAAGTTCAATCGGTTTTGGGATAAGGTTCTTGTTCCAGCTCCATCCCGTCCATCCACTTTTGTGCCAATCCATGTCCATGATGAGCACATCCATCGGGATGTCATAGTTCTCCACATCTCGAACAATCTGCAGGAACTCGCTTTGGGTATATGCCCAATAGCGGCTGTACCAGTAACCCATAATGTATTTCGGGGGGAGAGGCACGCGTCCGCCAACCTTTGTATAGTCCTGAATACACTTCTTGTACTCGTGGCCATAACCGAGGAAATACCAGTCGATGGCTGTCGTATCTACTGGATTTGCCCACCATGTAATGCCATCTTCCTTAGGTTCGAAGGCATAAGAGGAACTGCCGTCGCCCCTGAGTGTCAAAGGACTCTCGTCGATGATGCTCCAACCAGCACGCGAGAGGAGGCCTTTCTCCAGCCTATTTCGAGCATTGTCGCCCCAAGCTGTATCGAGCGTACGACAGGTTCCGAGCAAGTTCATCGAGTCGTCCTTGCCGGGATACCATATGACGTTCCTTCCATTCAGCTGGAACGTGACCATCAGGTTATCGGGTTTCTTGTCGGCTGGGTTGAATTCGCTACCCTCTTTGTAACGAAGTTCCAAATCAGATGTCCTGATATAGAGGTAGCCGTCGCTCGTTTCGGTTGTAAACTCAGGCACCGGCAAACGTCGGTTCACGATGCTGAAGGTCGCTCTGTCCTCGAACTGGGCGGTCGAGCTGTACTGGATGCGAATCATCTGACTCGTGAGAACCGTGAAGCGGGCATTGCCTGAGGTGACAACTGCTGCAGGGTCTGCCACTGGATTAATCACATCTTCTGCATTCAGGGGCAAGGTTGCCACGAAAAATAAAAGAATGAGAAAATGGAAGAATGAAAGTTTAGGATTGTTCGTCATAATGGTTATGGACTTTGCTTTATTTGCTTGCAAATTTACACTTTTCTTGCCGGACTTACAAAAATAACCTGCTGAAAAATGCTATTCTTCACGTCATAAGGCCTTGGCGGCTCTATTTTCCGTCGTTTTCTTTGCAGGTTTCAGAGGAAATTCGTAACTTTGTGCGGCTTTATATAATATAATAAGGTATAAGAAATCATGTTCCGCACACTTTCACTTTTGCTGGCTGTTCTGTGGTCGAGTTCAGCTATGACACAGAACTTCACAAATCCCGTTTGGCGAGGAAACTGGCCAGACCCGACCGTTTGGCTTGGCGAAGACGGTCGCTATCACTGCCTCGCCACCAATCCCACACGCTCTCTTGTGAGCGACGACCTGTTTAATTGGGAGATGTCGAACGTTGCTCCCATCGACATCGAGTCTTGGGGAAAGATGCAAGCCATCAGTCGAAACTATTGGGCCCCAGACGTGGCGACCGTCGCAGGCAAGCGAAATCTGTATTTGACACTTTACAACAGTGCGGAAGACAGCAATATCGGGGTCTTCCAGGAATATGCTCCATGTCAGTTCCAGTTTGTCGGCATCATTACCAGCAGTCGAGAAACGGGCATCCACGACACGATAGATCCTGAGGTGGTAACCGACCCGAAGACGGGCAAAGTGTGGCTCTTCTTCGGTTCCGTAGGCGGCATCCACCGTATTGAACTCGAAAAGGACGGACTTTCCCTGAAGGAAGGAGCGAAGTACGAGCATGTGGCTGGCCTGAAGGTTGAGGAGAATCCCAACCGCTCGAAGGTCTTCGAGGGCTCGTATCTGCATCAGCACGGCAAGTACTGGTACCTCTTCGTCAGCTCCGGCTTCTTCGGAGACCACACCTATCAGTTGAAAGTGGGTCGCGCAAAGAAGCTGACCGACGACTTTGTCGATAGAGAAAGTAATCTCATGAAGGAAGGGTTCGCCACCACAGTACTTCATAGCGACGAAGGCGACCACTTCTACGGACCCGGTCACTGCGGAGAGATATTCAAGGCAAAAGACGGAAACGAGTATATCTTCTACCATTGCCACGTAGCGGGAAGCCGCAGACAAGGCAGCCGACCACTCTTCCTTTCCCAGATCAAATGGGATAAAGAAGGCTGGCCATACGTCGAAGGAGGAAAGCCACAATGAGGCATCCACAAACGCGGCACGCCGAATGAGCCAACGCGGCACGCCAAGTTGAGAGATGTGGCACGCCGAATTGGTCAACGTGGCACGCCGCGTTGAAAGACGCGACAAAACAGGAACATTAAACAACTGAACAATAAATAATAATTCGTTAATTCATAAACTACCATGACACTCATCAAATCCATCTCTGGCATCAGAGGAACCATCGGAGGAAGAGCAGGTGATACGCTCAACCCCCTCGACATCGTGAAGTTCACATCAGCCTACGCAACTCTCATTCGCCGCACTACTACGGTAAAGAGCAACAAGATAGTGGTCGGCAGGGATGCCCGCATCTCCGGACCCATGGTGAAGAATGTGGTCTGCGGCACACTCATGGGAATGGGCTTCGACGTTGTCAACATCGGACTCGCCACGACGCCCACCACCGAAATCGCAGTCACAATGGAAGGCGCTTGCGGTGGCATCATCATCACAGCCAGCCATAATCCACGCATGTGGAACGCCTTGAAGTTGCTCAACTCTCGTGGCGAGTTCCTCAACAAAGAGGAAGGCAACGAAGTGCTCCGTATTGCAGAAGCCGAAGACTTTGAGTATGCCGACGTAGATCACCTCGGGTCTTACCGCGAGGACAACACCTACGACCAGAAGCATATTGACCTCGTGCTCGGACTCGACCTTGTGGATGTGGAAGCCATCAAGAAGGCGAACTTCCGCGTGGCATTTGACAGCGTCAACAGCGTCGGTGGAGTCATCCTACCCAAACTGCTCGAGCAACTCGGTGTGAAGACCGTCACGGGCCTCTTCACCGAACCGACTGGCGATTTCCAGCACAACCCCGAACCGCTCGAAAAGAACCTGGCTGACATCAAAGCCCTGATGCAGAAGGGCCAGCACGATATCGCATTTGTCGTTGACCCCGATGTGGACCGCCTTGCCCTCTTCTGTGAAGACGGCACGATGTATGGCGAGGAATATACACTCGTCACGGTGGCCGACTACATCCTGCAGCACACCCCAGGCAATACAGTCAGCAATCTCAGCTCGACCCGCGCTCTGCGTGATGTCACTCGAAAGTATGGATGCGAGTACAATGCTGCCGCCGTTGGTGAGGTCAATGTGGTGACGAAGATGAAAGAAACCAATGCCGTCATCGGCGGCGAAGGCAACGGCGGCGTCATCTACCCTGCAGCCCACTACGGTCGCGACGCTCTTGTAGGCATCGCCCTCATCCTCACCTATCTGGCAAAGAAGGGAATGACGACCAGCCAACTGCGTGCAACCTATCCTCCCTACTTCATCGCCAAGAATCGCATCGACCTGACTCCTGAGACGGACGTAGATGCAATCCTCGCCAAGGTCAAGGAAATGTACTCCAGCGAAGAGGTAAACGACATCGATGGGGTCAAGATAGACTTCCCCGACAAGTGGGTACATCTGCGAAAGAGCAATACGGAGCCCATCATTCGCGTCTATAGCGAAGCCAGCACGATGGAGGACGCCGACGCAATCGGCAAGAAGATTATGGACGTCGTCTACAGCATGGTATAATAACTATCAACTACAAACTATCAACTATAAACTTTCTATGTTAACACAAATCATTAATGGTAAGATCCTGACGCCGCAGGGATGGCTCAAGAACGGCAGCGTCATCCTTAGAGACAACAAGATTCTGGAAGTAACAAACTGCGATTTGGCAGTCATCGGAGCAGACCTCATCGATGCGAAAGGCATGTGCGTCGTGCCCGGATTCATCGATATGCACGTTCACGGAGGCGGCGGAAGAGACTTTCAGGAAGGTACTCCCGAAGCCTTCAAGACTGCTGTGGAAGCTCACGTGAAGCATGGCACGACCAGCATCTTCCCGACACTCAGCAGCAGCACAGTGCCCATGATTGAGAAGGCCGTACAGACTTGCACCAAACTTATGCACGAGAAGGATTCGCCCATCCTCGGTCTTCACCTCGAAGGGCACTACCTCAATCCGACAAAAGCCGGTGCACAACAACCGGGCTGGATTAAGAACCCTGACCCCAACGAGTACATTCCCATCGTAGAAAAGTCGGAATGTCTTGCACGTTGGGACGCTGCTCCGGAACTTCCGGGTGCTTTGCAGTTCGGACGTTACTGCGCAGAGAAGGGAATCTTGCCAAGTATAGCGCATACCAACGCTGAATACGACGACGTGAAAGCCGCATTCGAAGCAGGCTTCACCCACGTCACGCACTTCTACAACGCCATGCCTGGCTTCCACAACAAGATGGGGTACAAGTACGAAGGCACAGTCGAGAGCGTCTATCTCATTGACGACATGACCATAGAATGTATTGCCGACGGCATACATGTCCCGCCCACAATCCTCCGCATGGCCTATAAGATTAAGGGCGTTGAACGCATGGCCGTCATCACGGACGCCCTTGCAGTGGCTGCCGCAGGAGCAGACGCGAAGGCTTTCGACGACCGTGTCATCATCGAGGACGGTGTCTGCAAACTTGCCGACCGCAGTGCTCTGGCTGGCTCCATCGCAACGACAGACCGACTGGTCCGCACTCTTGTGCAACAAGCGGAAGTGCCTCTGGAGGATGCCGTCCGCATGGCAAGCGAAACGCCGGCACACATCATGGGCGTCTTCGGCAGGAAGGGAGCATTGGCTCGCGGCAAGGATGCCGACGTGCTCATCCTCGACGAGAAGCTCAACGTGCGTTGCGTTTGGCAGATGGGCAAGATAATCGAGAACACACTCTTCTAAACATTCATGAATCCATTCCGTAGAATCTGGCAGAAAGCCATGAATAATGATGCGTTGCGAGAGAAGCTTCGCATCATTATCTTCCAAAGCGACACACCACTCGGCAAGGCATTCGACATTGCATTGCTGTGTTGCATCGTCGCAAGCATACTGATTGTCATAGTGGAAAGCCTGCAGGCTATGCCGCCGACGGCTAAGTTGGTGTTCACTATACTGGAGTATGTCTTCACATTCTTCTTTACGCTCGAGTACCTTTGCCGTCTTTACTGTTCCGACAAGCCACGCGATTATGCCCTCAGCTTCTTTGGAATCATTGACTTGCTGAGCACTCTGCCACTCTACATCGGATGGATATTCGGCCCGGTTCGCTACCTTATGGTGGTTCGAACCTTCCGTCTCATTCGCGTCTTCCGCGTGTTCAAGCTTTTCAGCTTCCTGCAGGAGGGTGACCTCCTGATGCGTTCCCTCATCATCAGCGCCCCGAAGATTGGCGTCTTCTTCCTCTTCATGGTCATCATGGTCATCAGCATGGGAACCCTCATGTATATGGTGGAAGGCAACATTCCGGGCACTCCGTTCACCGACATCCCGACCAGCATCTACTGGGCCGTCGTAACGATGACGACGGTGGGCTACGGCGACATTGCTCCGGCAACATCCCTCGGGAGAATCCTTTGCATGATAGTCATGCTGATGGGCTACACCATCATGGCTGTTCCGACAGGTATCGTCAGCGCACAAATGGTGTATGATCATAAAGCGAAACGCAAGGAAGAGACCTGCCCAGAGTGTGGATCGCCCCTACCCTCCCACGCACATTACTGTCCTTTCTGTGGTTTGAAGCAAGAGAAAAAGTATATTCCAGCACAGGATGACACAATAAAATGATTGCTTGGTCGCGACGAAGCAATTGCTGCATCGCGACAAAGCAATTGCCGCATCGCCATGCAGCAATAAACTAAACTCGTCAAGAATGGCAAGCAACATCGTTAAAAGAGTCGAATCGCTACGTGAATATCTGCGGAGGAACGGCCTGTGTGCCTTCATCTTCCCAAGCACAGACCCGCATCAGGGCGAGTATGTGCCCGAACATTGGCAGACGCGGAAGTGGATTTCGGGCTTCGACGGAAGTGCCGGCACAGCCGTCGTGACCCTCTCCGACGCAGCGCTGTGGACAGACAGCCGTTATTTCATTGCTGCCGAGCAGCAACTCGAAGGCACAACCTTCACGCTTATGAAGGATGGTTTGCCTGAAACACCTGCCATTCCCGAATGGCTTTGCCAACGGCTAAACGAGAACGATATCGTCGGAATCGATGGCGAAGTCTTCACAGCGACTGAGATAGAGGAGCTGAGGTCGGCGTTAGGTAAGGTCGGCATCCTGCTCAGGACTGATCTCGACCCTGCCGAAGAGCTCTGGACTGACCGCCCGCCCATTCCCAAGAACAAGGTCGAGATTCAGCCTTTGGAGTTTGCCGGTGAGTCGGCAGAAAGCAAGATAGAGCGCGTTCGGCAGGCACTTCGTGAGCAACAGGCTGAGTATCTCGTCATTTCCCAACTGGATGAAATCGCCTGGCTCCTCAATATGCGAGGCTCCGACGTACATTGCAATCCAGTTTTCGTCAGCTATGTCCTGCTCACACAAGATGATGTGACGCTCTTCATCGACAGCGAAAAACTCGATGACAGCGTTAATAACTACCTCAAGAACATAGGTGTGAATGTTCTTCCTTATGACAAACCAAGCTTTGAAAGCAAGGCTCTCGACCCTATTCCCGCTATGAAATCGATTAAGAACCATGCTGAAATTGAAGGTTTCCGCAGGGCGATGATTCGAGATGGCGTGGCGATGGTGAAGTTCCTGCGTTGGCTAAAGCCAGCCGTAGAAGCAGGAAAGGAGACAGAACTTAGCATAGACAGGAAGTTGACGGCTTTGAGGGCAGAGCAAAACCTGTACCGAGGCCTCTCGTTCGACACGATTGCCGCATACGGACCGCATGGCGCCATCGTCCACTACGAAGCCACTCCGGAGTCGGACGCCGTGCTCGAACCCAAAGGATTGCTGCTGCTGGATAGCGGCGCCCAATACCAAGATGGCACGACAGACATCACGCGAACCATCGCGCTCGGTCCCTTGACGGACGAGGAGCGACTCGACTACACCTTGGTTCTCAAGGGGCATATCCGTTTGGCACTCACCAAGTTCCCCGATGGCATCAGCGGCACGCAGATAGATGCCTTGGCTCGATATGCGATGTGGCAGCACGGCATCAACTACGGACACGGCACCGGTCACGGCGTCGGCTCGTATCTGTGCGTCCACGAAGGGCCTCATCAGATACGCCACACATGGAAGCCAGCCCCGCTTCATGCAGGCATGACGGTCACCAACGAACCCGGCATCTACCGACAAGGCAAGCATGGCGTGCGCATAGAGAACACGATGCTCATCGTCGAGGACGGCGAAACGGAGTTCGGCCGCTTCCTGCGTCTCGAACCCCTCACGCTTTGCCCAATCGACTTAACACCCGTCATCTGGGACATGATGACGCCAGAAGAGATTACTTACCTCAATACATATCATAAGAAAGTATATGACGAGCTCTCGCCCTACCTGACGGAAGAGGAGAAGGAAAGCCTCTCCCCAACCCTCCCCTAAAGGGAAGGGAGATTGGCAGAAACAAGAAAATATTGTAACAACAAATATAAAGCCTCTCCCTTTAGGGGGAGGTATGGAGGAGGCCACATGGCAATCATAAAGACACTCAAGGGGATGCCTGCTCCCCGATTCGGCAAACATTGCTACTTCAGCGAGGGTGCCGTGATAGTGGGCGACGTAGAGATGGGCGACGACTGCACCGTTTGGTTCAATGCCGTCATTCGTGGCGACGTACATTTCGTCAAGATAGGCAATCGCACGAACGTACAGGACAACTCGTGCATCCATACGCTCAACGGCAAGGCGCCTTGCATCTTGGGCGACGACGTGACCATCGGACACTGCGTCACCCTGCATGGTTGCGAAGTCAAGGACGGTGCATTGGTTGGCATGGGCGCAACAGTGCTCGACCATGCTGTAGTGGGAAAGGGCGCCATCGTGGCTGCGGGAGCTCTCGTGCTGAGCAATACCCAGATTGGTGACGGCGAGCTCTGGGGCGGAGTGCCTGCTAAGTTCATCAAGAAGGTTGACCCCGAACAGGCTCAAGCCCTGAACAAAACCTACGCGCGGCACTACATCGAATACAGCGACTGGTTCCGCGAAGCCGACAGCGACCCGAAGAACACGCAAACAGTCACAACCAGCGAAGACTATAAACACTAATTATGAAAGCAAAACTCTTAATGGCACTCCTGTGCCTATGCTTCCTCGCTTGCAATTCTGGCAAGGAGGCCGAGATGAAGACAAGCTCCGTGACGAACCCCATCCCATTGAAGTTCGGCGACCCCTTCCTGCTGCATGCCAGCGACGGGCGTTACTACATGTACGGCACCTCGCTGGGCGACGGCTTCGAAGCCTTTGTGAGCGACGACCTCATCGACTGGGACTCGTGCGGGCAAGTGTATAAAGGCGGCGCGCCAGACCAGTGGAACCTCGATTGCTTCTGGGCTCCGGAGGTTTACGAGCGTGGTGGCAAGTACTATCTCTTCTATAGTTCCAACTACAGAAAGAACCCCACGAACGAAGGCGAGAACTTCAAGATTGGCGTGGCCGTCAGCGATTCTCCGGCAGGCCCCTTCAAGGACCTCTACGACCGTCCTGTCTTCAATCCACCCTATCCCATCATCGATGCCAACGTTTACTTCGACGACAAGACCGACAAGTGCTACCTCTACTTCAGTCGTTGCTGCTATAAGCATGCGGTGGAGAGTGAGATAGCCGACAGTTTGCGCAAGGCCGGCAACTTCCAGGAGATAGAGGAGAGCTGGGTCTATGGCGTCGAGTTGAAGCCCGACTTCAGTGGCGTCATCGGAGAGCCCGTGCTGCTGCTCTGTCCGCCTACAGAACTTGAAGACAAGCAGAGCGAATGGGAGAGCCGCAGCGCCACGCATGGTGAGGTGAACCGCCGTTGGACGGAAGGCAGCTACCTCTTCCGCGAAGGCGACACATATTATATAATGTATAGCGCGAACCATTATGGCGGACAGTACTATGCCGTAGGTTACGCCACAGCCGACAACCCGCTCGGTCCCTTCACAAAGGCCGAGAACAATCCCGTGCTGCAGGAGAACGTCAGTCGTGGCGGCAAGGTGATGGGCACAGGCCACAACATGGTGATTACGATGCCCGATGGCAATCGCTATTGCGTCTATCATGGTCGCATGACAAGCAATCCCGGCGAACGCGTCGTCCTGATGGACAAGATCAACATCGACGAGAATGGCGTCCTCACAGTCGAGGGTCCTACGACTGCAGCGCAAGAGATTGTTTATCAATAAGTCATGACAAACGGCTGATGCCAACCAAAGGCATCGGCAAACGCCCTATAGGGGAATGAGCAACGCCCTATAGAGGAATGAGCAACGCCCTATAGGGGAATGGTCACTCCCCTATAGGGCGTTGAAACGCTTAATATGTCACCTGCTTAGTCGCAGCCAAAGATGTCGCGCGTATAGACCTTGTCCTTCACATCATCGAGGCAAGCTTCATAGCGGTTGGCAACAATTGCCTGCGACAGTTTCTTGAAGGTCTTGAGGTCATTCACCACACGAGAACCGAAGAAGCTCTCGCCGTCCTGCAGCGTAGGCTCATAAATGATGACTTCTGCTCCCTTTGCTTTGATGCGTTTCATGATGCCCTGAATGGCCGACTGACGGAAGTTGTCGCTGCCAGCCTTCATGGTCAGGCGGAAGACGCCAATCACGCAATGCTGCTCGCTTTCGCTGTTCCATTGCGCATTCTCGCTGTAATAGCCCGCCATGCGAAGCACTGCGTCGGCAATGTAGTCCTTGCGGGTGCGGTTACTCTCCACGATGGCCGTCATCATTTGCTGCGGCACATCCTGATAGTTGGCCAAGAGCTGCTTCGTATCCTTCGGCAGGCAGTAGCCTCCGTAGCCAAATGAAGGATTGTTGTAATGCGTCCCAATTCGCGGATCAAGGCCAACGCCTTTGATGATGGCTTTGGGGTCGAGGCCCTTCACCTCAGCATACGTATCGAGTTCATTGAAGTAGCTGACGCGCAGGGCCAAATATGTGTTGGCAAACAACTTGACCGCCTCGGCCTCCTTCATACCCATGAAGAGAGTGTCGATGTTCTCCTTCTCGGCTCCTTCCTGCAGGAGCTTGGCAAAAGTCTCGGCAAACTGCTTGGCATCAGGATTGCCGATAGCAGTAATGGCAGCATTCTCCTCGGTGAAGTTACTATCGTTTATCTCGATGATTTTGGGATAACCTACGATGATGCGAGAGGGGTAAAGGTTGTCGTAGAGCGCTTTACTCTCGCGAAGGAACTCGGGCGAGAAGAGCAGGTTGAACTTCTTTCCCTTCAGTTCAGGCTTGTAGAGGAACTTCAAGGCATACTTCGCATAAAGGCTTCTGCAATATCCTACGGGGATTGTACTCTTGATGACCATCACAGCATCGGGATTGACGCTGATGACCATATCGATGACATCCTCGATGTGATGCGTATCGAAGAAGTTCTTGACGGGATCATAGTTGGTCGGCGCAGCTATGACGATGAAGTCTGCATCCTTGTATGCTGCCTTGCCATCAAGAGTCGCTGTAAGTCGCAGATCCTTCTCTGCCAAGTATTTCTCGATGTATTCGTCCTGGATTGGCGAGATGCGTTTGTTGATCTTCTCCACCTTTTCAGGAATAACGTCCACAGCTGTCACTTCATGATGTTGGCTGAGTAAAGTGGCAATCGACAGACCGACATAACCCGTGCCTGCAACGGCTATTTTAAGTTCACTGAAGTCTCGCATACTCTTATTTGTTTCTTTTTCTGCGCAAAGATACAATTTAATTAAGAATTAAGAAAGAAGAATTAAGAATTATTTTGTACCTTTGCAAACAAATATCAAGGTACCGTTATTCGTCGGTAAATAAAGTAAATGACATTCAAAGACATCATAGGACAGGAAGAGGTGAAGGGACATCTTCGTCGGCTGCTGCAAGAGAACAAGTTGCCGCACGCAATTATGTTCTGCGGACCTAAAGGCGCAGGCAAGTTGCCGCTGGCATTGGCCTACGCGCAGATGCTCCTCTGCCAGAACCCTACTGACGAGGGTGCTTGTGGCAAGTGTTCCGACTGCCAGATGTCTTCCCTATGGACGCATCCCGACCTGCATTTCTCCTTTCCTATATATAAAGGTAAGAGCAGCGACAAGCCTGTCTCGGACGACTTCCTCGAGGAATGGCGTGAACAGATAAGCCGCTCCCCGTACTTCGACATCGAGGATTGGCTCGAGGACATCGGCGCCGAGAACCAGCAGATAGTCATCTATGTGCAGGAGAGCGACAACCTCCAGAGGAAGTTGGCCCTCAAAGCGAGTCAGGGCGGACGCAAGGTCGTCGTCCTTTGGCTGCCGGAACGCATGAACGAGCAGACGGGCAACAAGCTGCTGAAGCTCATCGAGGAGCCTCCCGTCGGCACACACTTCCTGTTGGTCAGCCAAGAGCCCGACCTCGTGCTCGGCACCATACAGAGCCGCGTGCAGCGCATCAACGTGCCAGCATTGCCTGAAGAGGTCATCAGCAAGGCCTTGCAAGAACGTCATAACATGCAGGCTGAAGACGCGAACCTGCTGGCACACATTGCCCAGGGCAGCTATACGGAAGCCCTGAAACGCATGGAGCGCGACTCGGAGCAGCAGATGTTCTTCGACCTCTTCGTGCAACTGATGCGTCACAGTTACGCACGTCGCATCAAGGAGATGCAGCAGTGGTCACTCACCGTTGCAGAGCTCGGACGTGAACGCCAGAAGCGAATGCTCGACTACTTCCAGCAGCAACTGCGCGAGAACTTCATCTACAATTTCCACCAACCCAAGATAAACTTCCTCGGTCGCGAGGAGGAGAACTTCAGCACACGCTTTGCGCCGTTCATAAACGAGCGCAACGTCATCGGCATCATGAACGAGCTGAGCGACGCAGCCCGCGACATCGCACAGAACGTCAGCGCTCGAATGGTGTTCTTCGACCTCGCACTGAAAATGATAGTACTACTAAAGAATGGATAAAGAATACATAAGCGGCGAAGGCGGACACGGATTCGCTGCACAAAGCGCCAATACAGGGCACTACGCCCAGCTCAACACATACGACTACTTGGCCGATGTACCCGGCAACAATGAGGTGACGGATCTCGTCGAAGTGCAGTTCAAGAATACGCGTAAAGCCTATTACCACAACTGCGACAACCTGCCTCTGAAGAAGGGCGACATCGTTGCCGTCGAGTCTAATCCAGGCCATGATATAGGCGTCGTCTCGCTGACGGGCAAGCTCGTGCCCCTACAGATGAAGCACGCCAACCTGAAGCCGAACGAAGAGATACGCAAGATCTATCGTCTGGCCCGCGAGAACGACATGGAGCGTTATGCTGAGGCGAAAGCCCGCGAGCACGACACGATGATACAGAGCCGCCAGATTGCCAAGGACCTCGGGCTGGAGATGAAGATTGGCGACGTCGAGTATCAGGGCGATGGCAACAAGGCTATCTTCTATTACATTGCCGACGGCCGTGTCGATTTCCGCCAACTCATCAAGGTGCTGGCCGATGTCTTCCATGTTCGCATCGAGATGAAACAGATTGGAGCACGTCAGGAGGCTGGCCGCATCGGTGGCTTTGGCCCTTGTGGACGCGAGCTCTGCTGCGCCGGATGGATGAAGAACTTCCAGAGCGTCGGCACGGGAGCCGCACGTTTCCAGGACTTAAGCCTCAACCCCCAGAAGCTTGCAGGACAATGTGCAAAACTGAAGTGCTGCATGAACTATGAGGTCGATCAGTACGTCGAGGCATCCCGAAAGCTGCCTCCTCGCGATGTGATTCTCTATACGCAGGACTCTGAATACTACATCTTCAAGGCAGACATCCTGTCCGGCCAAGTTACTTACTCTACCGACAAACGCAACGCCTCCAACCTCGTCACCATCAGTGCTGAGCGCGCCAATGCCATCATCGAGATGAACAAGCGTGGCGAGAAGCCTGTCTCACTGGAAGAAGGCGGCCGCAAAGAGCCGGAGCGTCCTGTTGACCTGGCTACGCAGGAAGACCTCAACCGCTTCGACAAGAAGAAACACAAGAAGAAGCACAAGAACAGGTCGCGTCATAATGACAACCGTCCGGAATGATGCGGCGAGCTATTCTCCTCCCTTTGATTGGTCTGTCGATAGCTGCCTGCACCGACGGAACTGTGCTGCACAGCTATAAGCCCTTGCCCGCTGACGGTTGGGACAAGCGCGACACCATCTGCTTCGACGTGCCGCAAACTGAAACGGACATCAATGGCACGCTTCTTATCGGACTTCGCACGACATCAAACATCGGCATGCAAGACGTGGTGCTTGCCGTAGAACAAATCGGCGAGACAGCAAGCCTTTGCCGATGCGACACCATTCGCTACCTCTTGACAGACGCCGAAGGCAATGCTCTGAGCAAAGGCGTCAACACGCATCAATACGAAACCCAGCACATACCTTTCCACATACAGAAAGGGCAAAGCTGCTCCGTCCGCATCCATCACCTCATGAGAAAAGAGACCATTCTCGGCATCTCCGAGGTCGGCATCAGGATAAGCAGGAACTGACACAGATATGCCCCAGCCAAAGAATTAGCATACCTTATTCAAGGTATCACAACTAATCCGCTTATATATTAAAAAGGAATCCCCGACACACATTGTGCATCGGGGATTCCTTCCTTTTAAAGTTATCAAAGGCCGCCAGTTATTCTGCTTCCCAGATATCCCAAGAAGCATCCTCCTTGGTTAGAGCCTGACCGCCATCAACGGTATCATCACTGATAATCAAACTCTCTGCCAGCATCTGAGCAACCTGAGCCTCTTCTACCTCAATAGCAGGGCAAATATAACTTTTCATCATGTTTAAATTATTTATTGGTTTATAATTTCTATTTGAGATACAGCCCCCTCCTCGAGGGAGGGGACTGAATTAATTACTTAAGCACCTTCTTGCCGTTAACGATATTGATGCCCTTCTGCATCTTCTGGAGACGTTGGCCAGCAATATTGTAGATAGAAGAGTTAGCGTTAAGGTCAACGTTCACGTCGTTAATGCCAGTTGCATCGTTGAACTCGAAGCCATAGAAGCCCTTCACGCCAGCCTCGCCGCTGATAACGAGGTAGCCCTTGCCAGCAGCAATTGTGCTGCCAGTCGTTGCCTTATAGAAGCCGACACCTTGTGCGCCGTTAGCCAGGATGTACTGTGTGCCATCGGCAGTAACGTCAGCAGTAGCAGCCTTGAGTTCGTTGCCAGTCAGAGCAGCAGCACCAGTGGTGTAAGGAAGCTTATAGGAGCCAGCATTACCCTTCATAACAACAGCACTACCAACAGGAATCTTTGTTACCTTTGTCAGGTTAGCCCAACCTTCGGGAGCGAAACTTACGGTATATGCAGCCAAACCGTCACTAGCAAAGCCGCTCATATCAATATCCTTGACTTCAGGAACGTAAGTTGCATAGCCGTTGCTGCCCATGTAGAACATCTCAGCGCTATCGTCCTTGCCTACGATGCAGAAGCCGAATACCATTGCCTTGCTGTTGGCTTTAGTCTCGCCTGAGTTGTAGAGGCTGATGCTTTTGATAACCTTGTTCTGGTCAACGAAAGCAGGAATCTCATAGAATCGGAAGTTGTTATTATTGTCATTCAATGTGCCATTCCAATATACGCGACCTGTCTGATATACGGTCACGGCACGTGTTACTTCGTTGTTCGTATCCCAGTTGTAAATCTGGAACTCTGCTGTAGATGTAGTGCCGTCTTGATAGTGGAAGGTAGCAGTCATATCGGCAGGGCCGTTGCTTGCTGTACCGAGGAAGTAGAATCTCCAGCTCTTGCTCTGGCGTTCGCCTTCGATAGTCATTGTCTTGGTCTCTCCCTTCTTAATTGAAACAGCGTTCAGGTTGTCATAGTCGAATGCATAAGTGTGGCCAGAGGAAGTCTTGAGGATACCATCATCAGGAACACCATAGTTCGTTGTCTGCGTTGTTCCGTTTGATGTATTGGTCACAGTCTTTGTGTAGAAACCTGTTTGGTTGTTATCGAAGCCTTCGATGATATCTACATTGCCTACAGCAGGAATGTTGCGGGTGAAGACGTCAGCATCGAGACCAGATGAGATGCTCACTGACTCAGCACCGAACTTGTCGTCGCTTGCCAGGTAGTCGGCCATTGCCTTCTCTGCTGCCCAAGCAGCTGTGACATTGGCATCCAAATTCTTATAAGTGGAAGCACTTACGGCATCTACAGCTGAGTTGAATGTACTCTTCAGTGCATCGGTAGCCTCGCTGTAGTCATACTTGGTCTTGAAGTCTTGCAGCGCTTGTATAGCAGCATTCTTATTATTCTGGAATGTTGTTCCGTCAATAATGTTCAAGTCTGCCATCTGCGCCTGTCCCCTACTGGGATCTGTAGTACTACGCAGGACAACCTTGAAATATTGATAACTTTCTGTAATTGCAGTCGTAAAGTCGAAATCCTGTGTCACACCGCTTTGGGTGGTCATGTCGCCGTTCTCAGTGGAATAGAGTTCTACCCAACCTGTTGTAGCATCAGCTGTGGCACTAATGGCACTGGTGAAGTTACCGCCATAGATTGCCCATGACTTCCAGTTGCGGTACGTATTGTTACCAGTGTCACCAGCTGCGGTCAGCTGATAGTAGAGAGGAACGATGCCTGCCTTAAGTCGCCAAACAATGTTACCGGATGTGAAGTTACCACCCCACTTTGTACCAGGCTTTCCATCGAGCAGATTTGCTGCAGCACCATCACCCCATGTTGAGCCTGCTGTTGACAACACAGCATAATTGGCGGTTGCATAGCTGAGAATGTAATCCTGCAACTTTTTTACATTATCGAGGGCTGCGTCCAGGACATCGAAGTTGCCGGAAATTGCAGCTGCAGCCTGTAGGTCATCGAGTGTGGCAATAAGTGCGGCATACTCGTTTTTCAATGCATCATCGGCATTGGTTGAACTATAGTCGAAGCTCTTGGCACTATTGATTTCACCATCGTATGCAGAAGTATCAGTAGTGTAGCCAGTGAAGCTGAACTCATCCATCTGACAATACTGATTCCAACCTCCGGCAAGTTCTTTCACTTCAATCTTGTAATAACTATAGAAGTTGTTGGCGTCAGCATTAGAAAGAGTCAAAGAAACCTCTTCAAACGGACCTGTTGGCAAGGTCTCTTCTTTAGAATCAATCAAAACCCAACCAGCGGCGTTGCGAGTGGCTTCTGCTTCATTGCTGAAGCTTCCAGCATAAATCTCCCACTTCTTCCAATTGCGCCCCGGACTGCCGTTGGTGTCATTTGCAATTACCAACTTATACGAAGTCGCCTTGATTGGGAGAGAAGACTTGAAGATGACATAAGGGTCATCGTCGTTGGTGCCCCACTTAGTGTTTGTCGTGCCGTCGAATAATTTGGCAGGGCCTTCACCTCCACCATAATTAGATCCAGCCAATACCGTATATCCGATGGCATTAGCATCCTGTACGCTAAACAGCATCATAGCTGCGGCGAACAATGTAAATAACTTTCTCATTTTGTTGTTTTTGTTTGTTAATATAAAGGTTTATTGTATTTTAATGCCATTTGGCTGCAAAGATAACATTAAATGCACACATACGCGCGCAATAAACTGTTAAATGATGTTAAGAAAGTAGAGAATAGTAAAGGAGGGGAGCTGGTTTGCAGCATTAAGTAAGAGTATTGCAGAAAAGGCACCTTTATGTGTATGTTTTTATCCTACTGCAGTTTCACTCCAGTACCACCATGGGAGAATTGCAGTCCTCCCATAAGAAAACTCCAGTCCCACCATGGTGGGACTGGAGTCCTCCTATTGAGGTACGATAAAAAGGACTGGCCTATTTAGTATGCGACCTTCTTTCCGTTCCTGATATAGATGCCTTTTTGCGAGGGAGCATCCACTCTTTGTCCGCTAAGGTTGTACCAGCCATCGAGCATTGAGCCTGGAACTATTTGCTCTTCCTGTGCTTTAATGGGGGTGATGGCTGTACCTATCTCACCGCTGAGCATCTTGTCCACATAGACTTTCATCCAGTGTCCGCCTACAACGCTACGTGCTCGGAAGCCAGTCATAGCGCCTTGTCCATCGGTAAAGTACCAGTCGGAGAGAGGCACGCGGCTTGGTGTCTTGTTGACATAAAGCCATACTAGGTCGGAGATATTAAAGAAGTAGGTATTGTTGCGGGCAAGGGCTGCAGTCCACATCTCCCAGTCGCTCTTGGTGTAGCTGGAGCGGCTATCGAGCGGCAAACCATAGGTCTTGAGTTTGCTACGATAGAAGTTATACTCTTGAGTCTTAACAAGATCTGGGAAGATATTTGTTCTCCAGGCCTTATCCCACACCATGTTGTACTTCTGGCTCCAAGTGCCAGGACGGTCATAAGCGAGTTTATAGTGTGTACCGTCTTTGGCGAGTCTTACCCATTCGGTCGCCATCTCTTGAGCTTTATTAATATACTCTGTGTACTTTTCCGTTTCGCCTCGAAGAGAGCAAAGCATCGCATAACCTGCTACACCCATAATGGCTTTGACGGCAAGGTTGGCATTGTGGGCAAGATGGCCTGCGAAGTCGTCCGTGCAGAGCTGGTTTTCGGGGTCAGTTCCATTCTCTACGAGGTAATTTGTCCACTTTGTAAGCGTTGTCCAGTAACGGTTTGCCCAGTTGGTATTACCGTCGATATTGGAGATGGCGGCAGCCAGAATAACAATGTTGGCACTCTCTTCGATAGGCATATTGCCGCCGAATCCTCCACTAGAATTGGGCTTTGTGATGGCATAAACCTGTCCGTTGGCATGCGGATAGGTGCCAAGGTCGTGAGCTGCGAAGTCGAATCCCCATCGACTACTCTCGCAATAATCGAGGATTGAGGTGCACATACCCTTCATCAGCTCTGTGTTGTAGATCAGGAAGAGCGGTGCTGAAGGATAGGTGAGGTCAACTGTATTGACGCATCCGTTTGAGTTATTCTCCTTCGAGAAGAAGAGGAGGTTGCCCTTGTTGTCTTGGAAGATCTTGTGGGCGGCGATGCAATGACGGTAGGATGCGCAGAGAAGTTCAGCGTACTTGGTGTTTCCTGCAGCCAAGCCGTCGTCGTAGATAATCTTGTCCTGCGCTTTGCATCGCGTCATGATATCATCGTAGTTCTGCTGGAACGCATTGAAAGCCTGCTGGATGCTCTTGCCGTTTCGTGCCCAATAGCCTTTATAGTCGGTGCCCATGTAACGTATGTCATAGACTTCATCATAGCCGAACATCATGTAGCTGCTGGCCTGGCTGACTGTTCCGAAGTCGTGAACGTAGGAGAGTTGCGGCATTTCGCCCTCCTCTGTGCTGTTGTAAGGACTCGTGCTGGCAGGCAGCTTTCCTGTGGAAGCAAAGGTAGAAGCTGTGAGATCCTGGTCAGCAACGGCCAACGTGCCGTTTACGTTTGGCAGATACAGGTAGCCCCAGTCGATGGTTATCATGTCTCCTGCCTTGCCCAGAACCTTCTGATCTACGCTTCCACTCTTGATGTACCTGCGTCCGCCCTGATTGACGATGGTTGTTGTGGTTGGCTGACTGTTGTTGTTTACCGTCAATTCTGGTGTCGTTCCGAAGTAGAACTGCACATCATGCTCCTGTCCATCATTACTACGAACCTGATATGAGATGTAGTTGATGGGTGTTGACATGAGCTCGACATCATCCATAAGGAAGGGAGCTGTGAACACCAAATCGAGGTACACGCCACCGCATCTGAAGGTATAATATGTGCTGGTTGGCAGCACGTCGCAGGCCGTCTGTGTAGCCATAACCTCATTCAGAGTCTTCGTATATAGACCAATGTCGGCCAGGGCACCGCCTGTGGTGTTGTGGACATGATAGGCAATGACGTTCTGACCTTCGTGAAGGACGGCTTTATCGGCATCCGTAAGACTGTAAACAACATTCTGCTCCCAAGTATTACCTATGTTGACCACTCTGCGTCCATTGAGGTAAGCCTGGCATACGTCGTCGTGAGAATAGATGAGCGTCAAGTCTTTCTGCAGGTCTTCGGCAGTCAAAGTAATGTATCTGCGGATGTAATAGTCGCTATTTGTTGCAGTCCAAGAGGTGCTGATGTTAGGATATTCACCTGGAGTACCGAAAGCTCCGGATTGAGTTTCCCAGGAAGAATCATCGAATGCTTCTGTCGTCCAAGCCGTTCCGGTTGTGGTTGTTGTCTTGACCTTTGCTTCCCATGGACCTTCGTCGCCCATTCCAGCGCCAGCGATAGCTGTGTATCCCGGGTGGAAGCCAAGCAGGTTCTTGTAGAGACCAATGTCTGCCTGGGCACCACCATTCGTGTTATGAACGTGGAAAGCAATAACATTATCGCCCTCTACGAGTGATGCTCTGGCCGCTCCCGTCAGGTGAACCTTCACGTTTTGCTTCCAAGAGACATCGGTTTCGACGATTTGCACGCCATTGACATACGCTTCGCATTTGTCGTCGTGGGAGTAGATAATCCAAAGGTCATTACGCAGATCCTCTGCTGTCAGCGTGATGTGGCGACGGATGTAGCGGTCCGAATTGTCGCCTCCCCAAGAGGTTTGTATGTATGGGTACTCGCCCTTCGAGCCCCAAGGACCTGTTTGAGTATTCCATCCGGCTTCGCTAAAGTCGAGGTTCATCCAGGTGTCAACCATAGCGTCGGTCAGGCTTGAGCGTACTTTTGCCTCATACCCGCCCTTGTTTCCCATGGGAGCAATGGCGATGAGCTTAGTGTTGCGCTGTGTTCCCATGAACCGATAGACCTGACCATCCACGCGAAGCAAGCCGTCCATGGCTTTCTGCTGGTTGGTCCAATGCTTGGTGGTGCCGTCGTAGAGGTTGTCATAAGGCGACCAGAACGAGAAGTAAGGGTCGTTGACAAGCAGGGGAACGCTGGGAAGTCGAAGTGTTATCTGCTTGTAAGGCACAAAGTAATCAGGCGTCTGTGCCTGCAAAAGTGCGGCTGCAATAAAGGCAGCGAGCAGGAGAAATGTCTTGCGCATGTTCTTTCTTATTGTTTTGTTATTGTTTGCTAAGTGTGCGCAAAGTTAACACTTTCTTTGCAATTTGCAATGTTTCGGCTGCAAAAAAAGATACATTATTATATTATATAAGGGGCGATGAGACAAACTTTAAGCTTTTTTATACGCTTTCGAGGACACTAATTCGGCAGAAAGATGTAACTTTGCAGGCACGAAACAATAACACACAAACACTATGACGAAATACGACATTCCTGTGCTGCTGCTCACAGGTTACCTGGGTAGCGGCAAGACAACCCTCCTCAACAGAATCCTCACGAACCGTCGCGGCATCCGATTCGCCGTGATAGTCAACGACATAGGCGAGGTCAACATCGACGCCGACCTCATCCAGAAGGGCGGCATCGTTGGGGGTCAGGACGACAGCCTGGTCGCCCTGCAGAACGGATGCATCTGTTGCACGCTCAAGATGGACTTGGTACAGCAGCTCTACGACATCATCGCCCTCAAGAAGTTCGACTACATCGTCATCGAAGCCAGCGGCATTTGCGAGCCGGAGCCCATTGCCCAGACGATTTGCGAGATGGCCCGAATGGCTCCGGAAGTCACGAAGAATGGCGTCCCATACGTCGATTGCATCGTCACCGTAGTGGACGCTCTCAGGCTGAAAGACGAGTTCAATTGCGGCTCGGACCTCACCAAGAAGGACATCGACGAAGAGGACATCGAAAACCTCGTCATTCAGCAGATAGAGTTCTGCAACATCGTCTTGCTCAACAAGGCTGCCGACGTCGAGCCACACGAACTGGAGCGCATACGCCAGATCGTGCGTGGCATACAGAAGAAGGCACAGATCATCGAGTGCAACTATGGTGATGTGGAGCTCGACAAGCTGCTGAACACTAACCTCTTCGACTATGAGAAGGTGGCGACAAGCGCAACATGGATTGCCGAGTTGGAACAGCATCACGACGATGATGACGATGATGACGACGACGAGCATGAGCACGAACATCATCACCACGAACACGAAGAGCACCATCACGACCACGAACATCACCATCATCACCATCATGATCACGATGAGGGAGAAGCCGAGGAGTACGGCATCGGCACGTTTGTCTATTACCGTCGAAAGCCCATGCGACTCAGCGAGTTCGACCAATTCGTGGCTCGACTCTGGCCAAAAGGCATCATTCGGGCAAAGGGAATCTGCTACTTCAAAGGCGAAGAAGACGTCTGCTACCTGTTCGAGCAAGCCGGCAAGCAGGTCAAGTTGCAGAACATCGGGCAATGGTATGCCACGATGCCCGCAGCCGAGCTGGAGATGATGAAGCAGCGCGACCCCAACCTCCTCCGCGATTGGGACGAAACCTACGGCGACAGGATGCAGAAACTGGTCTTCATCGGTCAGCATCTCGACAAGGAAGCCATCACCACTCTGCTCGACGCTTGTCTCGTCGAATAACGCCCTCTCACTCAACTTATCACGCCCATTCAGCCGACCAGCCACGCCTGGTCGGCCAACTTAACGTGCCACGTTCGTTAAATGGTCATGAACATTTAATTAAATGGTCATGAATATTTAATTAAATAGTCATGAATATTTAATCA
>CACXUA010000010.1 GCA_902770725.1 uncultured Bacteroidales bacterium
CCTGTTGTCACATGTATTTGTCACGAACCATTTTCTAACTCGCTCATTTTGAGCCACTAATTTCAGCCGTGACAAAATGACAACTGTGACAAGCGAAATTGAGAGATAAAGCATTTTTCACTTTTTCAACTTTTCACTTTTTCACCTTTAGAATCGGGGGCTTTCTTTTTACGCCCTGCCATCCTCGCTTTCGAGGTCCAGGGAATTACTCTTTTCTGAGCTCGATGATGTGGCTGGCGAGGTCGTTGGTCGAGGTCACTTTGATGCCGACTTTCATCAGGTAGTCGCCGGTATAGGTCTTGTCGTGGCAGGGCAGCCAGCTCTGCCTGCCGGGCATGAGGCAGATTTCTTTCACGCGGTAGTTGGCGGCTGGGTCGAGGCCCTGCAGGCGCGTGTTGAGGAGGCTCTCGCCGTAGCGCGGGTGAATGTCGTAGGCAAAGACGATGCTGTGGGACTTGCTGTCATCAACACGCTGAACGACACAGTGCTGACCCTCATAAGGCGAGACGAGGCGGTAGAGATTGGGCGACCAGATGACGTCCCTGAGGCGCTTGTACTCCTTGATTGCCTCGCGGCAGTACTGGCGGTCGTCGGTGGAGAGACCTTTCAAGCCGATGTCGAAGCCCAGTTTTCCCTGGAAGGCGACGTCAACACGGAACTTGATGCTCGCCCTTCTGTTCCATTCCGTCACGTGAGCGCACATGGCTTTGGCGGGCATGAACTGCGAGTAGCCCCATTGGATGAAGAGCCGCTCGATGGGATCTGTATTGTCGCTGCACCAGAACTCGGTGAAGTAGCGCAGCCCCGTGACGTCGGAGCGTCCGCCGCCACCCGAGCACATCATCATGTAGAGGTCAGGGTACTTGGCCTGAACGCGGTCGAGCACGCGATAGAGCCCACGCACGTAATCGACATACAGGTTGCCCTGATTTTCCCCGAGGAACGGGGAATAGATGTTGGTGATGGGTGAGTTGCAGTCCCATTTCATGAAGCGTATCTCGGGATTCTCCTGCATGAGGCCATCGACGACACCAAACACGAAGTCCTGCACCTTGGGGTTGCAGAGGTCGAGCACCTGTTGGTTGCGGAAATAATAGGGCTCCCTGGAGGGCAATTGTATCAGCCAGTCGGGGTGCTTCTCGGCAAGCTCGCTCTTCGGATTGACCATCTCGGGCTCTATCCAAATGCCGAAAGCGACGCCATTTTCCTTGGCTTTCCTGACGAGATAAGGGATGCCCTTGGGCAGTTTGTCCTGCGTAACTTGCCAGTCGCCCAAGCCTGCATGGTCGTCTTTTCGCGGGTATTTGTTGCCGAACCAGCCGTCGTCGAGCAGGAAGAGGTCAACGCCGAGGTCCTTCGCCTCGCCGAAAAGTGACACGAGTTTCTCTTCGTTGAAGTCGAAATAGGTGTTCTCCCAGTTGTTGAGAAGCGTCATGCGGTCGTCCTTTGCCTTGTGGAGCTGGTGGTTCATCATCCATCGCTGGAAGCGACGACTGCCTTCGCCCGAGCCGTTTTGGCTGAGCGTAAAGAAGAAATCGGCAGTGCGGAAGACGTCGCCCTTCCGCAGAAGATAGGTGGAGGCGTCGTGGTTGATGCCGCTCACGACACGAAGGACGTGCTGATTATCGACCTCGAACGTGAAGCGGAAGTTGCCCGTCCAGCCCAACGTGCCCATCAGGACGGTGCCTTCATTCTCGCGAACCGGACCGCCCAAGCCAACCTCGAAGAACGGCTGAGCCATGAGATTCGCTCTGGTTCCCAAGCGGCTATCGACAACTTTCTTGCCGAACTTCAGCTCCTGAACCTGCATCTGCATCTCCTTCGCCCAGTCGCTTGCGAACTCGGTCAAGTAGTAGTTGGGCGCTTCGAAATAGAGCATCGACGAAGCATAGCGGCCAAGATGGACTTTTCCCTTCTCCTCGTGACGAATCTCAGCCCATTGCTGGATGACATCCTCCTGCGGGAAGGCCTTATAATAAAGCGTCACCTCGACCGGATAGACCTCGTCGCGAAGCAGGATGGAAGTGAGGTCGCCCTGCTGGGAATGCTGCTGATACTTCAGGACAGACGTGGGGTTTCCGTCGGCATGACGAATCTCGAAGGTCGGCTCGTAGTAGTCCTCCGTGCCCATCACCGGATAAACCTCGAGGCCACGGATGCACGAGCTGCTCAGGCCGGCTTGCGGCATCGCGAGTTGCTTGAGGTCGGTCTGCCCGGAGAGGCGTTCCCCGAGATACGTCTGGCAAAGCCGCTTCTGCGAATTGACCTGCAGAACAAGTTGCACGTGGTCAGTCGTGATGCTGATTGTCTGAGCGGAAAGAGAGAACAGGAAAACAAGGAAATAAGAAAAAAGGAGGGTTCGCTTGGTCATGATTTGCTTGTGAATTTGTTGTTTCTGTTGCAAAGATACAAAAATCTCTAAACTCTAAACTCTAAACTCTAAACTTTTTTCGTACCTTTGCGGCAAATAAAGATTGTTTTTATGAAGCAGTATCTCTACACGCTTGCAGCATTCTTGCTGATAACCATAAGCGCGAAGGCACAGAAATTGACTGTCGTGGATAGCGACGGCAACGGCATCCACCTGGACGCAAAAGACTTTAAGGAAAAGAAGAAGGAACTGAAGAAAAAGTATGTGACACTCATGAATCTCGACGCTCTCGAAGCGTATGCCACATCGCATCACATTCCCGCCTTGACGCCCACAATGCGTCACGCCATCGAAGGACTGAAGAAGTAAAAGCAAAGAACCTATGTCACGAATCAAAGAACTCGACTTTCTGAAGGGCGTTCTGATACTGCTCGTCATCAGTTTCCACCTGGTGTGGTTCGAGCAGCTGCACCCCGACATCAAGCAGGTGGTGTACTGTTTCCACATGCCTGGCTTCCTGCTCATCTCGGGTTACCTGATGAACATCAGCAAGGAGCCTCGCCAATTCCTGCGAACCCTCTTGTGGCTGGCGGTTCCGTATGTCGTTATGGAGAGCGGATACATATACATGGCGTCAATTCTTCCCATAAATGAACACATCGCCCAGCTCACGCCTTGGGTCTATCTCAAGCACCTTTTCCTGCATCCTCTCGGCCCGTATTGGTACTTGCATGCAATCATCCTTTGCGGAGCCACGTACTATTATATATATAATAATGTAGAACGAGGGATGGCGACGCGTTTCATCCTGATTGGCATAGCGTATTATGTTTTTGCTCACGGCTTTGGAATCCTGACGTTTTCCTCAGCCCTGTACTTCCTGGCAGGCGCCATGCTTCGCCAGAGCGGCATAAACTTCGTGGCATTTTTCCTGCCCTCGAGGCTTTCCGTCATAGTCTTCGCCCTGCTGGCCTGCTTCTCAGACAGCCCCACGCAAGCCAGCCTGAACGGCGTCTTGATTGCCTATTTCGCCATCTCCTCCCTGCTGTCGCTCTACACTATTACTCCCCCTAAAGGGGTCATGGGGGGGCGTTTCTTAGGCCGCAACAGTCTTCCCCTGTACGTCTTCTCGCCCATCTTTACCGTTCTTTGCAAGCAACTCGTCCCCTACCTCAAGTTCGATCCGACGGGATTGCTCTTCCTGGTGGTCTCCCTGACGTTTTGCGTGACGGGAAGCCTCTTGATTGCTTGGCTGATGGGCCTCGTCGGAATAAGCAAATATTTCTTTGGCAGACGGGCTCTCAACTGACATTCTGTCCACGTTTGTCCTCCTTTGTCCACAATGTTGCCACATTTTCTGCTGGCACGGAACTTGTTCCTCTTGTTAGTGAAAGCTGAAGCGAAAGCAGAGGCAACTAAGAAGAAAACAAATTTATTAACTTTAAAACTAAAATAGGAGGACATGATTATGTTACCAGTAATGTTTAGAAACAATTGGATGCCAACGTTGTTCGAAGATTTCCTGAACACTGATCTTATGCCTCGAACTGGCAGCACAGCTCCGGCAGTCAACGTAAAAGAGAGCGAAACCGCTTACACGATGGAGCTCGCAGCACCTGGAATCAAGAAGGATTACTGCCGTGTGAACATCAATGAGGACGGCAATCTGGCCATCGCCATTGAGAACAAGTGCGAACACAAGCACGAGGACAAGAAGCATCACTACTTGAGGCGCGAGTTCTCGTACAGCAACTACGAACAGAACTACACACTTCCCGACGACGTCGAACGCGACAAGATTTCCGCTAAGGTTGAGGACGGCATCCTGACCATCACGATGCCTAAGATGGCGAAGGAAGAGAAGAAACTCAGCAAGGCTATCGAAGTCTGCTAACGCGGCAAGGCATTCAGTCCGACAGGGCAGCATCCGTCAAGGATGTTGCCCTTTTTTGTTGCCCAACTTGACAGGTTAAATTCGTTGCATGTACATGTATGTGCAATTGCATATACATGTACGTGCAATTGCACATACATGTACCTGCAATAAACCCAGCACGCCAAGTCGTGCGACCCGGGTTGTTAAGTAATGCTAAGAAGCAGGAAAAAATTCTTCATTCTTCATTCTTCATTTTTTTGTATCTTTGACCTTCGGTCGAAATTACTTCCGTTCGGAAACAAAAAGAAAAAATTATGATTTTTCTTTTGTATTTCGCTCACTTAATCGTAACTTTGCGACATGAAAGGCGAGAAGCTTGGCATAAGACGAGCCATTGCGCTCGAGGCTTCGAGGCTCCTCAACAAGAGTCTCAGGCAGGAACATCCGCTCCGGCAACTGTTCTGGGAGAGCACCGTACGCTGCAACATCCATTGCCGCCACTGCGGAAGCGACTGTCGGCAGGCTGCCACAGTACCCGATATGCCTCGCGAAGACTTCTTCCGCGTGCTGGACAACATTGCCGCGAAACGCAATCCGGGCGAGGTTTTCGTCATTCTCGGCGGCGGAGAACCGCTGGTGAGGGAGGATGTTGTGGAGTGTGCCCAAGGCATTTCGACACGCGGTTTCCCATGGGGAATGGTGACGAACGGACTCTATCTCACGCCCGAACTCCTTCAGAAACTGAAGGATGCAGGCCTCTGCTCCGTGACAATCAGCCTCGACGGACTGGAAGAGCAGCACACCTGGCTGCGTCGCCATCCCGACTGCTTCCGCATGGCAAGCCAGGCAATCGACATGGTAGTGCGCGACCCGTCGCTCGTCTATGACGTGATGACTGTGGTGCATCAGCACAACTACGACACCCTGCCCGAGCTCAAGGCGTTCCTCATCGACAAAGGCGTCACGGATTGGCGACTCGCCACCATCTTTCCTGTCGGTCGCGCGGCACAGGACAAGGAACTGCAACTCACGGGGGAACAACTCCGCGGGCTGCTCGACTTCATCCGCGAGACACGTCAGGAGGGGCAGATTCGTGCGTCGTATGGCTGCGAAGGCTTCCTCGGGCCGTACGAAGGAGACGTTCGCGACTGGATGTTTCGCTGCGTGGCTGGGGTCACGGTGGCTTCCGTCCTGGTCGATGGAGGCATCAGTGCCTGCACGAGTATCAGGCATAATTACCGTCAGGGCAACATCTACGAAGACGACTTCATGGATGTTTGGAAACATCGCTTCCAGCCTCATCGCAACCATCAGTGGATGAAAACGGACGACTGCAAAGGCTGCCGCTACTGGCGCTACTGCGAAGGCGGCGGCATGCATCTGCGCGACGACGACGGCAAGCTGTTGCTCTGCCACATGCTTAAAATGGGAAAAAAATGGAAGTAAAATAGGGAGTAAAGCCAGCAAGCTGGCTGGAAGTAAAATTGGACAATACCTTATATGGCGAATAACACTA
Organism: uncultured Bacteroidales bacterium; assembly: GCA_902770725.1. Classification (GTDB taxonomy): domain Bacteria; phylum Bacteroidota; class Bacteroidia; order Bacteroidales; family Bacteroidaceae; genus Physcousia. The sequence goes on from CACXUA010000010.1 coordinate 5,764, forward strand.
TCGTCCGCTTTAACTTCCACGAGCAAAGCGAGTTAACTTCCACTTTAACTACCCTTTTTACTTCATAAATAATAAGAACTATGGCAAAGAAAATTCGTTCATTCTGGCGGTTGATGCTGGGTTCGCTCATCACCTTGTTGGGCTTCGCAGCATGCAAGACGACCAAGAAAGTGCTGAAGGAAGACGACATTGAGGAGCTCTACGGACCTCCTCCAGGCGTCGTAGATAGGCAAACTCCCATTGATAGAGTGAGGGTTCTCTATGGAGGACCTCCCATTAAGGTTGAGAAAGTTCAGAAAGTAGACCCGCCTACTTCACTCGAATAATAGTGAGTCCGTCGCGAAGCGGCAGGATGACTTTCTCGACGCGACTGTCCGAGGCAACCATCTCATTGAAGGCCTGAACGCCTTTCGTCTGCAAGTCGCTATCCCTTGGCTGCTCCAAAACATGCCCATACCACAGGGTATTGTCGGCCACAATAAAGCCTCCGGGATTCATCAAGGGCAGCAGCATCTCGTAATATGCCACGTACTCCCGCTTGTCGGCATCAATAAAAGCGAAGTCCCAACGCTGCTGCATCTGCGGAACAAGCTGCAGGGCATCGCCGATATGGAGGTGAATCTTGTCCCGATAGGCACTCCCCTCGAACCATTTCCGCAGGAAGTCCTCGTTCTCGTCGAACACCTCGAAGGTATGAATCTCTGCCCCTTCCTGCAGACCCTCCGCCATACATAAAGTAGCATAGCCGCTGAAAGTGCCCAATTCGAGCACCTTCAGCGGCTTTGCCATCTCGACGAGCATCTTCAGCACACGTCCCTGAAGATGTCCGCTCGCCATTTGCCCGTACGAAAGACGCAATTGTGTATCGCGCCAGAGGGCATGGAGATAATCTCCCTCAGCATCGATGTGCTGAAGGATATACTCGTCGAGCGATTCATTGTCCCCTTTTGGGGGAAGTTCATTCTGCTTTGTCGCGATCTGCATTGTCTATCAATGCTTCGATGGCAAGGCGGTAGCTGTCGAGACCAAAGCCGCCCACGAAGCCCACACAACCCGGGCTGATGATGCTGCGACGGCGGAACTCTTCACGCTGATAGACGTTGCTGATATGCACTTCGACTGTAGGTGTGCTCACACTTCTCAGGGCATCGAGGATGGCGATGCTAGTGTGAGTGTATGCTCCAGCATTGAGGACGTTGCCATCTCGGTCGAAGCCTACCTCGTGAATCATGTTGATGATCTCGCCTTCCAGATTGCTTTGGAAGTAGTCGATACGTACTTTGGGGAAGCGTGCACGCAGTTCCTTCAGGTAGTCTTCCCAAGCGCGCTTGCCGTAAATCTCAGGTTCGCGAATGCCCAAAAGGTTAAGATTTGGGCCATTAATAATTTGGATTCTCATAATAAAACTGTATCTTTGTAGTCGAAAAGCGTTAGTTTCTGCTACAAAGGTAATAAAAAGATTAAAAATTAAAGATTAAAGATTAAAGTTTTTTTCCTTTAACGACGAAAAATGCACTACGAACTGACAAATACCAACGTTGTGGGCAATGCTATTCTACGCAGGTACTTCCAATATCTGCGACTGGAGAGGTCGTACACTTCGAACACGCTCGATGCTTATCTCAAAGACCTGCAGAAGCTGCTGAACTACTATGCCGACGAGGGCATCGATTTCCGAAACGTCACGCTCGAGCAGTTGGACAAGTTCGCGAAGGCTTTGCAGGAGCTTGGTGTAGGACCCCGCTCGGTGGCTCGCATACTGAGCGGCGTGCGTTCGTTCTACCGCTTCCTGACCCTCGAAAAGGAGGTTGAGACCGACCCCACCGAGTTGCTCGAGAGTCCGAAGATAGGCAAACATCTGCCCGAAGTGCTGAGCCTGCCCGAAATCGATGCGATAGAAGAGGCCATCGACCTGAGCAAACCGGAAGGCATACGCGACCTCGCCATCATCGAAGTGCTGTTCAGTTGCGGACTTCGCATCAGCGAATTGGTGAACCTGAAGTTGAGCGAACTCTACCTCGAAGAGGGTTACATCCGCGTGCACGGCAAGGGAAGGAAAGAGAGACTTGTGCCCATCGGCGAAAACGCCATAAAAAAGTTGCGCGACTGGTTCGTCGTGCGGCAAGACATCGACGTGAAAGCGGGCGAAGAAGACTATGTTTTCATCTCGCTCCGTCGCGGCAAACACCTCAGCCGAATATCGCTCTTTGTATATATTAAAGAATATGCCGAGAAGGCGGGCATCAGGAAAAACATCAGCCCACACACCTTCCGCCACAGTTTCGCTACGCAACTCCTGGAGGGAGGGGCTAATCTGCGAGCCATCCAAGCCATGCTCGGACACGAAGACATCGGCACTACAGAGATCTACATGCACATCGACAAGAGCCACCTCCGACAGGAAATCCTCCAGCATCACCCAAGGAACATCAAGGACTAAAACAGGGGAGTTCCCAACGCACGCTAATACCTTGACAAACGCATGCTGATACCTCGACAAACGCATTACGTCAACTCCCCACATTCATCTCGGGATATTACGCTCCGTAACGTGCCATTTTGACCGTCTAATTATGCGTCAAGATTGCATTTTGAAAGAAAAATGCACTCTCAACCGCTTTTTCTTCACTTTTTTCATTGCACTTTGGAAGAAATTCACTACATTTGCTATCATTTTATTAACTTATAACAATCACAACTATGCTTAAAGTAGATGAATTAGACAAAAAGATTCTTGAAATGATTTCCTGTAACGCTCGCCTGCCTTTCAAAGAGGTGGCAGAAGTTTGTGGCGTAAGTCGTGCTGCCGTTCACCAGCGCGTTCAACACCTCGTCGATGCCGGCGTCATCGTAGGCAGCGGCTTCCATGTTGACCCGTCATGCCTCGGATATAACACTTGCACATACGTCGGCATCACACTCGAAAAGGGTTCGATGTACAAGAGCGTCGTTGCAGAATTCGAGAAGATACCCGAAATCGTGGAATGTCACTTCACGACCGGTCCCTACACCATGCTCATCAAACTCTATGCGAAAGACAACGCTCACCTCATGACACTGCTGAACGACCGTCTGCAGGAGATTGACGGAGTGGTTTCCACAGAGACCCTCATCTCACTCAAGCAAAGCATCAAGAAGGAAGTGCCCATCGGAGCACAACACGGAGAAACCACACCCACCTCTCTCGAAGAATCATGACACGGCCCCATCCACTCATCGGCATCACAGGTAACTTCGGAGAGAAGGGCTGCGAACTGGCTGAGGGATACTACCTCTCTGTCGTCAGAGCAGGAGGAACACCTGTAGCCATACCGCCTCACAACGACAAGGAAGCGCTCGTCACACTGCTCGAGACCCTCGACGGCATCATCTTCTCCGGCGGCGGCGACATCAATCCGCTGCTCCTGGGCGAAGAGCCGTTGCCCCAACTCCATAGTGTCTGCCCCAAAAGGGACGAGCCGGAACTCTTCCTCGCTCGCGAAGCCTTCCATCGCCAAATACCGATGCTGGGCATCTGCCGCGGCATACAAGTGATGGCTGCAGCACTCGGCGGCAAAGTCTGGCAAGATATCTATGTTCAGGGCGATGGCGCAAAGATCAAGCACTCGCAGGATATGCCCCGACATTGCGCCTCGCATACCGTCAACCTCAAAGAAGGAAGCCTCATCCAAAGCACCTTCGGCAATAAACAGACACTGGCAGTCAACTCGTTCCACCATCAGGCAGTGAGCGACCCAGGCCCCCATCTGCAGGTCTCTGCCCTGAGTCCCGACGGCATCATCGAAGCCGTAGAGTCGAGCGAACACAAAGCCTTGCTCGGCGTACAATGGCATCCCGAATGCTTCATCCTGAATGGCGACGAAAGCATGATGTCCGTCTTCCGCTGGCTCATCAGCGAGGCAAGAACATTCTCGCAGGCAAAATACATTCACGACACATCTATTATATTAGATAGTCACTGCGATACTCCCATGTTCTTCACAGACAATAGCAAGGAGAACATACAGATGTTCGGCAGCCGCTCCAATAAGGTCCTCGTCGATCTGCCTAAGATGAAGGAAGGACGCCTTGATGCCTCCATCATGGTTGCCTACCTGCCTCAAGGCGAACGCACAGAGGAAGCCTTCAAAGCCGCAACGGAAAAGGCAAACCGACTGCTTACACAGATGGACGAGATAGTGCAGGCCAACAATGACCGTGTAGGCTTTGCCGAGACGTCCGACGATATCCTTCGCCTCAAGGCACAAGGCAAGAAAGCCATCCTACGCGGTATCGAGAACGGCTATGCCATCGGTAAGAACATCGGGTTGTTGGAGGAATTCAAACATCGCGGCATTGTCTATATGACGCTCTGCCATAATGGCGACAACGATATCTGCGACTCGGCTCGTGGCAATGCGGAACATAATGGTTTGAGCGACTTCGGTCGTGAGGTCGTACTGCAGATGAACCGGCTCGGTATCCTTGTGGACTTGAGTCACGCCTCCGAGAAGAGTTTCTACGATGCACTGGAACTAAGCAAGGTTCCCATTGTATGCAGCCACAGCTCTGCCCGCGCTCTTTGCGACCACCCACGCAATCTTACCGACGACCAGATGCGGGCCCTTGCCAAGGCCGGCGGTGTAGCACAGACAACAGTCTATAGCGGTTTCCTTCGCAAAGACGGTGAAGCTACCATCATCGACGCAATAGAACATCTCTGCCATGCAGCCAAGATTATGGGCGTCGAGCATGTCGGACTCGGTACAGACTTTGATGGCGACGGCGGCGTACCTGGCTTGGCGAACGCTTCCGAGATAATCAACTTCACACGTCACCTCCTTCGCAGGCAATTCTCAGAGCATGATATACGCCTCATCATGGGCGGCAACTTCCTGAGACTTATTGACCAGTATCATAACGGAGTAACCGTCTAACGTCATCACACATGAATAAAATATTCCTTTGCCTGCTGGCTGTTACCACTCTCCTGCTTGCGGCTTGCAACGGACAGACCAAAAGTGGTTCTTCTAAGGCAGACACCATCGCCTTGGCAGTTTGTCCGCGTTTCAATGCCGACAATGCCATGCGCTTCATTAAGGAGCAATGTGAGTTCGGACCTCGTGTGACAGGCAGCGAAGCATCGCGTCTTTGTGGCGACTATCTTATTGAACGCTTCAAATCGTTTGGCGCAGAAGTTGAGGAGCAGTCTGGTACCGTCACCACTTGGGAAGGCAAACAACTCTCTGCTCGCAACATCATTGCACACGTCAACCCTGCCAACACGGACCGCATCCTGCTGTGCTCGCATTGGGACAGTCGCCCTTGGGCTGACAACGACCCCGACGAAGCTAACTGGCACACGCCTATCCTTGCAGCCAACGACGGCGCAAGCGGTGTGGCTGTCATGCTCGAGATATGCCGACTCCTACAGGAAAAACCTGTGCAAATCGGCATTGACATGATATGCTTCGACGCAGAAGACTTGGGTACACCACTATGGGAAGAGGACCGAATCGGCTCGTCCGACACTTGGTGCCTCGGCTCAAAGTTCTGGGCAGAACGTGCCATGATGAACGGTTATAAAGCACGTTATGGCGTATTGCTCGATATGGTGGGCGGCTTCGGAGCAACCTTCTCTCGCGAAGGTACCAGCCGACAATTGGCACAACCCATCGTTAACATCGTTTGGCAACTTGCAGGACAGCTCGGTTACAGACAGTTCTTCCCTCTCGATGACTGCGGTTACATCACCGACGACCACATCAATGTGAACGATGCCGGCATTCCTTGCATCGACATCATCCCCAATTATGACGATGGGCCAAGCAGCTTCGGACCAACTTGGCACACGATAAAGGATACACCCGACAACATCGACCCCAATGTTCTCGAAGCCGTCGGACAAACCTTAACACAGCTAATCTACAATGAGCATTAACGAGATACAAGACGAAATCATCGCCGAGTTCAGCGACTTCGACGATTGGATGGACCGATACCAACTGCTCATCGATATGGGCAGCGAGCAGGAACCACTCGACGAGCAATACAAGACGGAGCAGAACCTCATTGATGGTTGCCAGAGTCGAGTGTGGCTGCAAGCCGATTTAATCGATGGAATGGTGCATTTTCGCGCAGAAAGTGATGCGCTGATCGTCAAAGGAATTGTCGCCTTGCTGGTTCGAGTCCTTTCCGATCATACGCCACAAGAGATACTTGATGCAGACCTCTACTTCATCGAACGCATTGGTCTTCGCGAGCATCTCTCGCCTACTCGCAGCAACGGACTGGGCGCAATGCTCAAGCAAATGAAGATGTATGCCCTGGCATTCAAGACAATTCATAATTCTTAATTCATTATTCACAATCGAGCCCCTCTCCTCGTCGAGGAAGACGGGCGGGAATCTGCATGAAGATAGGCAACATTGACCTTGGGAATCGCCCTGTTTTGTTGGCGCCGATGGAGGATGTCACGGACATCGGCTTTCGTCTGCTTTGCCGACAAATGGGGGCGGCAATGGTCTATTCGGAGTTTGTGTCGAGCGATGCCCTCATCCGAATGGTCAACAAGAGCCTGCTGAAACTGCAGATCTGCCCTGAAGAACGCCCTGTCGCCATACAGATCTACGGCAAGGATGTCGAGGCGATGCGCGAAGCGGCTCGTATCGTAGTGGATCAAGCACATCCCGATGTACTCGACATCAACTTTGGTTGCCCAGTCAAGAAGGTTGCCGGCAAAGGTGCTGGAGCAGGCATGCTGCAGAATGTTCCCGGCATTCTCGACATCACAAAGGCAGTCGTGGAAGCAGTTCCAGACACCCCCGTCACCGTTAAGACCCGCCTTGCTTGGGACGAGAAGCACCTCCTTTTGCCCGACGGAACACCCTTCATCGTCGATCTTGCCGAGCGACTTCAAGATTGTGGCATCAAGGCGCTGACCATTCATGGCAGAACCAGAGCGCAGATGTACACGGGAGAAGCGGATTGGACGAACATCGGCTTGGTCAAAGCCAATCCTCGTATGCACATTCCCATTATAGGAAATGGCGACATCACCTCAGCCGAGGAGGCTCAGCAAGCGTTCGAGCGCTACGGAGTTGATGCTGTGATGATAGGCAGAGCCACTTTCGGAAGGCCTTGGATATTTCATGAGATTGCCCATCCCGACCAGCCTCTCTCGCTCGATGAAAAGGTTGACATCCTGAAGCAGCAAGTCCTCATCAGCATTGATCGCGCTTCACAAAACTCGCAGAACATCACTCACGGCAAAAACCTCGAGCTTTGCGGCATCCGTCATGTCCGCCGTCATCTTGCCGCAACACCCCTCTTCAAAGGCATCCCGAACTATCGCGACACCCGTATCGCCATGCTTCGAGCCGAAACAAAAGAGGAAGTCTTTGCCCTCATCGAGAAGACAAGAGAGATGCTGAAAGAGTCGCTGAAAATCACAGACTTGTGAATCCTTTAAAATTAGGTTAACCAAGTTCGCAAACGCGGCACGCCATGTTTGGCATCATGGCACGCGACGGCTGGTGACGAGCAAGCCGAAGAAGGTCAGAGCGGCATTAAGTAGCAGGAGTTCGTAGCTGAAATGATAGTTCCAGAGAAGTGGAGCGAGGTAATCGAGAACTGCACAAACAATCGGAGAAATGACTGCAACATAGGGAACCATTCTGTCGTTCACCTTTCTTCGAGTGAAGAGTCCGAAGCTGAAAAGTCCTAATAATGGGCCGTAGGTATAGCCTGCCAAGCGATAGATGGTGTCGATAATCGTGCCGCTTCCTGCAAGATGAAAGATTGCGATACAAAGCGCGAAGGCAAGCGCAACCAAGATATGTACGCGATAACGAATGCGTAAAGCCTTCTTTGGCTCAAACCCCTCCTGCTCTATTCTGAGGATATCCACACAAATACTTGTAGTAAGAGACGTCATCGCGCTATCCGCACTTGAGAGCGCAGCTGCCGTGATGCCTATTGTGAAAGGGAAAACAACGAAAGTTCCAAGTGCCCCACAGCCTACGAGCATCGGTAACAAGCGGTCTCCTGCCTCAGGAATGGCCATTCCTTGCTGAGCCGCAAATGTATAAAGGAGCACGCCAAGCGCAAGGAAGAGCAGGTTGACGGGCAGGATGCAAAGGCCATAAAGACACATATTCTTCTGTGCGGCTCGCAAAGAACTGCAGGTCAGGTTCTTTTGCATCATGTCTTGGTCGAGACCGTTCATCACGATGGTAATGAACATGCCGTTGATGAACTGACGCAGAAAGAATTGCGTGCTCGAAGCGTCCCAGCAAAACATCGTTCCCATCGGACTTTGAGCGATGGTCTCCACGATACCTGATGGCGACAGATTCATCTTTTCAGACACACCCCAGACAATACAACCTGTGGCGACAAGCATGCAGAATGTCTGCAAGGCATCTGTTCGGACGATGTTCTCGATGCCGCCTTTCCTTGTATAAAGAAAGATGGCAAGCAGGACGACACCTACTGTGAAAGCAAAGGGAAGACCGAGAGGTCGGATGGCCATCTCGTGAAGAACCGTACAAGTCAAGAACAGACGGGCTGCGGCTCCTGTCAGTTTGCTCAAGAGGAAGAAGCAGGCTCCCGTCAAATGGCTGCGACGTCCGAAACGCTCGGCAAGATAGCCGTAGATGCTGGTTAGCCTGAGTCGATAATACAGAGGGAGCAACACGTAGGCAATGGTAACAAAGCCTGCAAAGAAGCCCAGGCACATCTGGATGTAAGTCATGCCGTTCTGATGCACCCAGCCAGGCACGCTGACAAGACTCACGCCGCTGATGCTCGCTCCTATCATTCCAAAGGCGACAAGCAGCCAAGGCGATTTCCTTCCAGCACGAAAGAAAGCGTTGTTGTCGCCCTTTGACTTTACTAACTTTGTAAAGAGGACAAGCAGGATTATGTAAAGCCCTAAGGCAGAGAAGACGAGATAGTTAGGCATCTTACAAATGATAATATTAAGGATTTCGTGCGTAAAGGTACGATTTTTTTTGTATCTTTGCAGCAGAAATCATAAAAAGATGAAGATGAAGACAAGAAGTATCATGGCTGCGATGTTTATTCTGGCAGCCACATATGTGCAGGCAGCGCTGACGGCTTACGACCTTCGCTGCGAGTTGTTGCATCAGCCCTGGGGCATCAACACGACGACACCTGCCTTGAGTTGGAAACTCACACACGACCACAATGGCGTGCAGCAGTCGGCCTATCAAATCCTTGCTGCATCGAGGCCCGACCTTCTTACGGAAGACAAGGCAGACCTCTGGAACAGCGGACGCATAGAGAGTGACCAATCTGTCTGGGTTACGTACGCAGGCAAGCCACTTGAAAGCCGTAGCGTCGTCTATTGGCAAGTGAAGGTTTGGGACGAGAACGGCAAGAGTGGCGACTGGGCACGAGGCGCGAAGTTCTCTGTCGGCATCCTCGACAAAGCACTTTGGAAGGGCAAATACATCGGCATGGAGCGAACGGACCGCAAGGTTCAGCCGCTCCTCTACAAGTCGTTCGAGTGCTCGGACACCAAAGCGCCTACCTTCTTGCACCTCAGCACGTTGGGCTATCACGAGATATATCTGAATGGAGAACGTGTGGGCGATGATGTCCTGACGCCTTCCGTTGTGGAGTACAGCAAGCGGCATCAGGCGATGACCTACTGCCTCGACGGAAAACTCCAGAAGGGCCGCAACGACCTCGTCATCTGGCTTGGTGGCGGCTTCTACGACAACCCTGACGTTGTGGGTGTCGTCAAAGGCGGACCATACGTCTTGGCACAGATAGACCAGCGACAGGAGACGGGCGGCTGGCAGACGCTCGCCATGACCGATGACACCTGGCAGGCAAGGGGAAGCGGCTACTATGATGACGGCATCGCAGGAGCCTGGACATTCGGTGGCGAAGTCGTCAAGGCTGCAGAACTCCTGCCTGACTTCTCCTCATCAACGCTCGATGCCGTCAGCTGGCAAGGCGTGAAGACGATGGACATCCCTGCCCAAGAGATCACGCCAATGATGTGCGAGCCCAATCGCATCATGATGGAGGTGCAAGCCCAGCAGGTCTCGCGTTTCGACGGCAACAAATGGATGGTCGATATGGGACGCAGCATTGTGGGTTGGACACGCATCCACCTCGGAAAACTTCGCAAGGGGCAGCGCATCACCATCAGCTATTGCGACATGTTGGCACTCAGCGGTGATTTTGACGAAGGCGTCTTCACCGACCATTACATCGCAAGCGGCGAGGGCGATGAGACATTCCAGAACAAGTTCAACTACCACGCTTATCGATACATCAAGATAGAAGGTCTGGACTGCCAGCCTGCCCTCTCGGACATTGCCGGCATGCTGATTCACACGGGCTACGAGAAGGGCTCGTCGTTCGTCTGCAGCGACAAGGACCTTTGCGCCATACATGATATGGTGCACTACACGTTCCGATGCCTGACCCTTGGCGGCTATATGGTCGATTGTCCGCACATCGAGCGACAGGGTTATGGTGGCGACGGCAACGCTTCCATACTGGCGGCGCAACTGCAATACAATATGTACCCGCTCTATCGGAACTGGTTGCAGGGCTACACAGATGCACAAGGCGACGATGGCGAAGTACCACACGTCGGACCGGCCTTCTGGCGTTGTGGCGGCGGACCATTCTGGTGTGCCTTCATCGCTAACGCTCCTTGGCAAACCTATCAGCAGTATGGCGACATCCGGCTCCTCGAGTGGTACTATCCCAACATGCAGCGTTACATTGCATATGCCGAACAGTTCATGCCCGACGGGCTGCTGACGGTGGAGCACAGATGGCCCAGCACGCGACGCAAGGACTGGTTCCTGGGCGACTGGGCATTGCCCAACGAGGAGCATCAGACATATACCGAGAGCATCGACCTCGTTAACTCCTGCTCCATGAGCTGGGTGTATGGCATCATGGCAAACACAGCAGAACTGCTGGGGAAGGCCGACGAGGCACAGCTCTACAGGCAGAAGCAGACGGACATCAACCAGCGCATCCACGCTACATATTATAATAAGAAAGATGCCACCTACGCCCACGGGCTGCAACTCGACCAGAGCTTCCCGCTCTTTGTCGGTGCCGTTCCAGATGACTTGAAGCAGAAAGTGAACAACGCTCTGAAGCGAGAGACATACGAACGCTTCGACGGACACCTGTTCACAGGACTTGTAGGCATCCCCATCTTGACGCAATGGTGCACCAAGGCAGGCAATGTTCAGCTCATGGCTGACATGCTCAGGCAGCACAGTTTCCCGGGTTACCTCTACATGATTGACAACGGAGCGACGACAACCTGGGAGCATTGGAATGCACGTCGAAGCCGCATCCACAACTGTTACAACGGCATCGGTTCGTGGTTCTACCAGGCTCTGGCAGGCATTCAGGGCGATACGACAAAACCCGCCTATCGTCATTTCACCATCCAACCACAGCTGCCCGACAGCCTGACTTTCGTTAGAGCGCTAAAGCCAACGCCCTACGGCGACATTACCGTCGATTGGAAACGCTCGAGGGACACCTTCGACCTGCGCCTCATCATACCCGTCGGCACCACCGCCACCGTGCTTTGTCCCGAGGCGTTGAAGGCTGTATCAGTCGAGATGGCAGCCGGCAGGCTCAACCGTACCGGCCCAGTCTTCAACGAGAAGGAGCGTAACCGCAAGCCCGACCCAGAGCCGACGCGATATAATCCCTCGGAACCCATCGAGCTTGGTAGCGGCACATATCGCCTCATCTACAGGCTGAAGAAATAATGCTTCGAGAGTGCTCAAAAAACACAGGCAAGCTAAATATCAAACGTGGCGTGTTAAGTTGGCGAATTTAACGTGCCAAGTTGGCCAACTTAACACGTTAAGTTTACAAACTTGGCGTGCCATGTTTGGGGAGTTAGCCTAACGTAACAATACGCGACTCATTTTCAAGGACTTCGATATTTACCTTGATTGTATCATCGGGCAGCAGCTCCTCGACCAGTTCGGGCCACTCGATGAAACAGGGATAGCCGCTGTAGAAGTAGTCTTCGCAACCGATATCGACGGCTTCGCGAAGATTCTTGATGCGATAGAAATCGAAGTGATAGACAGGCTGACCTGCTGCATCGGCATACTCGTTGACGATGGCGAAGGTGGGCGACGCCACGACATCCTTCACCCCCAATGCCTCGCAGATGGCTTTGATGAAAGTCGTCTTGCCTGCACCCATCTTACCATAGAAGGCAAAAACGCAATTTTCGCCCATTTCATCGACAAATTTCTGTGCTGCCGATGCAATATCCTCGAGACTTTGTATCTTTATTTCCATCTCTTTTCCTTATCTTTTCTTCCCCCTCAGCGTAATCAAAGGGATGAGCATTTCCTCCATACTGATGCCGCCATGCTGGAACGTGTCCTTGTAATACTGGACGTAGTAGTTGTAGTTGTTGGGATAGGCGAAGAAGTCGTCCTGTTGAGCGAAGATGTAGGTCGTGCTGATGTTGGGGCTGGGCAAGCCTGCACGAAGCGGATCCTTTATCTCGAAGACCTCCTTCTGGTTGTATGAAAGATTCTTTCCAAGCTTGTAGCGCAGGTTGGTGTTCGTGTTGCGGTCACCGATGACCTTGATAGGGTTATAGCAACGAATACTGCCGTGATCGGTGGTCAGCACTACTGTGCAATCCTGAGCAGCCAGACTGCGGAAGAGGTCACTCACGGCAGAATGGCGCAACCAACTCTGCGTGATGCTTCGGTAGGCTGCCTCGTTGCTGGCAAGTTCCCGTACCATAAGGCTTTCCGTACGAGCGTGGCTGAGCATGTCTATGAAGTTGATGACCACGACATTCAAGTCGTTATTCCGCAACTGAGGTATCTGCTGGACGAACTTCTCTGCGGCATTCGAGTGGTTAATCTTGTGATAAGAGAACGTATTCCTGCGGCGATAGCGTTCGAGCTGTGTCCTGACCAGCGGCTCCTCGTTGAGGTTCTTGCCCTCTTCGCTGTCCTCGTCCACCCAAAGTTCAGGGAACATCTTGGCGATATTGTTGGGCATAAGGCCGCTGAAGATAGCATTGCGGGCATATTGCGTCGCAGTAGGCAGGATGCTGCAATAGAGGTTCTCCTCCACCGAGAAAGCATCTCCTATCTCGCTAAGCAGGACGCGCCACTGGTCGTAGCGGAAGTTGTCGATGACGATAAGGAAGACCTTCTCGCCCTTATCCAGCAGGGGGAAGATGGTGTGCTTGAAGATGTCGGGACTCATCACAGGCCTCTCGTCCGGTCTCTCCATCCAACGCATGTAGTTCTTGCGTATGAACTTGGCAAACCCCGTATTGGCCTCGCGTCGCTGCATTGCAAGCATCTCCTGCATCCCGCTTTCTGCTTCGCTCAACTGAAGCTCCCAGTACGTCAACTTCTTATAGACATCCTTCCACTCCTCGAGGCTTGAAGCGTCGTTTATCTGCATCCCCAAGCGTGAGAATTCTTGTTGATAACCCGACTGAGTCTGTTCTGTAACGATTTCCTTCTGCTGGATGTTCTTCTTGAGCGTCAGCAGGATTTGAGTCGGGTTTACGGGTTTGATAAGGTAGTCGGCAATCTTCGCACCGATGGCCTGTTCCATGATGTGCTCCTCCTCGCTCTTCGTGACCATCACGACAGGCGTGGCCGGCAGCAGTTCCTTCACGCGGGTCAGCGTCTCGAGGCCGCTCAGTCCGGGCATATTCTCGTCGAGGAGGATGAGGTCGAAAGCCTCTTCCGCACAACGGTCCAGTGCATCGTAGCCGTTCGTAACAGTCTCCACCTGGTAACCCTTCTTCTCGAGGAAGAGTATGTGGGCTTTCAGAAGCTCAATCTCATCGTCAACCCAAAGCAGTTTGTATGTAGTCATCTGGTAATAATAGCGTTAGTCGTCATTAAAAGCCGAAGGGGAAATCATCATCATCCTCAGCCTCAACAGCTTTTTCCTTCTCTTCTTCTTCCCTCTTGTCCAACTCGTCGGGATCGAGAATCTCCAAGTCTTTCGGCGTATCAATCTGCAAATCTTCAGGAATATCGAGCGGCGCGAAGTGCTGGTCATAGAACTCCTTGTATTCGTCGAAACTGAATTCCTTGCCAATCATCTTGAGGTTGTCGTCGGAGATGAGCAGAGTCCTGATGCCTTCCAGCCTTGTCCGCATGTGGTCGTCGGCATAGAGTTTTTGTGCATAAGCGTGCACCTCGTCGTAAGAAAGGAAACCTTTTATAATCATCATAGTCAGTCCAGCATCCGCTTGAATCTCGATGTCGAAGTTACGCGCCATGAAATTCGTGAAGTTGTAATGTGCCATCTCATAGACCAACATGTTCTCGTCGAGGGCCCCCGTCGGATAGGCAAGCACGAAGTTGAAGTCTGCGTATCGGTTATCCTTGAGCTTCGGAACCGCAGCCGTACTGTCGTTCGACTCAGAACGGGTGCGTCTGCTCCATATACTGCTTGCATCGTAGCGATCGTCCATCAGTAATCGACCTTCGTCAAGACCTTTGACGATAGCTGATGCAATCTCTGAAACCTCCTCTCTCGGGAACTTTTGCACGACATCGCGAAGCGTCACCATGAAGGTGTCTCGCTGTCCGTCGTAGAGAGAACTCATGGCACGGATGAACATCATGCGAGCTCTGTGCTTGCCTTCGGGGAAGTTGTCAGTGCTGAACTGGTAGTTCTGTTCAACAGTCTTGTAATCCTCTTTCTGATAGGAAGCATAAGCCTCGGCATAAATACTGTCTTCGACGTGCTTGCCTTCGCGGGCTATCATCTCGTAGTTAGGATTGCCAAGCAGTGCAGACAACTTAGCATCGGGGAAGTCCTCGAGCAGGTAGCCCTTATATTCCTCTGCGCCCTCCAAGTCTTGAAGACGGCCATAAAGCAGGAAGAGATGATAGAAGATGTTGTCCGTGCCATCGTGCTCGGGGAAGTCATTCAGGAAACGAATCATCGTCTTCTCTGCAAGAGGAAAGTTCTCAAGCTGTTCCTGCTCCTGGATGCCAGCATTGTAAAGGGCATCGCCCAGCAGACGATTCGACTCCGCCATCTGCTCCTCGGTGAAAGGAATCTGCTTGAGGTAGTACTCGCGCTCGTGTGGATCATTACCTAACGAGTCCTTGCGTGCCTTCTCCGCAGCGGCAATGCTATCGGCAGCGGCAGCACTGGTTGCAGCTCCGAAGAGGCTATCGGCAGCAGCCTCATCGTATTTGTAATCGGCAAAATCAGGATTGTTCTTCACAAGAGACTGCTTGTTGCTGACGCGCCAATAGTCTTCATTCGCACGCATACCCCAACGCCTTTGGAACTCCTGAATACCATTTCGAACAGTCATGGGGTTGTAGAAGTACCAGTCGCCTTGCTGCTGACCACCCATCATGTTGTTCATCTGATTCATGCCGGGTTGCTTAGCCATTCCTGCAGCATTGTTCATCGCGCCATTGTTCATGGTGTTCGGATTAAGCGTACCTGCTGCTGCTGCCTTCTTCGCTTCTTCCTTCTCCTTCTTACGCAAGGCGGCAATGACGCGGTCAATGGCTGCTAGGTACACTTCTTCAGGACTCTCTGCAAGGATCTGCAGGCTATCTTGCAACTTGATAGTGCTCAGGTGAGGCTCCAAGTCGGAAAGTATCTTGCTGCGACGCTCTGTCTCTTTATACTCGTAATGTTCCTTGTCGAGCGCACTTACACAGAGTTTGTATGTACGAGCCGCTTCGATGTAGTTTTCCTGCTCCCAATAAAGTTGACTGAGATGCAGCAGAAGCGTTGCTTTATCCGGACCATTCTTCTTGCTTTCCTCTAAACCTTTCTCCCAAGCATAGATGCAATGCGTGGTATCTTCGTTGCTGAGATAGATGTTGCCCATTGCATAATAGACCTTGTCGAGGTAGTCCTTGTTCTTGTCACTCTTGGCCATTCTCTTCAGTCGGGCAATCATCTGACGGAACTTACCCTTGTGCATCACCTCTGTCTGCATGATGCGAGCGTTGAAGGCTACTTCGTAAGGAGGATTGGCGCGTATCACCTTGGAGAGTGTTTTGTAAGCCAACGTATCACGTCCCGTTTCATGATAGAGTTGTGCAAGCAGGAAGTTAAGGCGTGCCTTAGGCAACTTGCCTTTTGTCGAACTGATTGTGTTCTTCAAATAGGGTATTGCCTCCTTATACTGACGAGTGAGCACATAATAACCCGCCTTTGTATTATCAACTTCCTTTTGTCCCTTGCGTGTGATACTGTCGCGCTTCATCTTGTTCAGAAGGTCTTCAGCATCATAAGGCCAGTTCAGTGCAACATAGCAACGAGCCAACTTTGCCTTGGCAACAGATGTAATGTCCGGCTGCGTGCTGTATAATCGAATAATGTAATTATATGTAGAGGCCGCTTCGAAGAATTCACCTTTCTGGAACTGAGCATCAGCCATCCTGAACCAAGCATGATATATGTATGGATTGAACTCCTTGCGAGCAAGGAACTCTTTCTCCTTATCTGTGCGTTTCTTATTACCCTTGATGATGGGACGCTTCTTGATGCTATGCACCTTGATAGCCTTCTCGCTCTTCGTGATGGCAGTCTCGAAATTACTCTTTCCTATGTTAGCCGTTGACTTGTTGGTGCAGATGTACATAGGAAGAATCTCATTGAAGTTATCCTTATGGCCTTTATATTGTGCCTCGTAACCATCGAGGTAAGCCATATCACCATTAAAGAGCGTATTATAATGAGCGGTCAAAGCATGGTAGGCACGCGTAGAAGACGTATTCTTCTTAGTGGAACAAGACACAAACAGCACAAGCATCGCGACGACAAACATCACGACGCAATGTCTTGCACTTAGCCACTTCTTATGACACCCTTGCCTACTCATACTATAATATATAACGTGCGCGCGTAGGATTTTATTGTATCAGATCACCAACAATGAGTAAAACTTCGTCCTTCAACTCGTCGGGGAGGTTGACTTGACGCAGTTCAAGACTATGCAACCAGCCCGACACTTCATCTGTTCTCATAGTGTAGAGGACCTCGCGAAACTCCTCGACCTCCTCTTCGCTGTAGGTCGTTCGGCCACGGAAGCGGTCGAGTTCCTCGTCTTCGTAATACTCGATGTCCTCTCTTATAGCACGCAAGTTGTCCTTCTCGCAGACCTCATGCAGCCCGCAACACTCAAAATCTACTTTTCTTGGCATATCGTGAAGCCTACTTTACTAAGGTCGTCCCAGAAGGAAGGGTACGATTTGCTTACCACCTCTGGGTTGTTTATTTGTATCTCTCCGCCTGTGCGAAGGCAAACAGGGGCCAATGACATTGCCATACGATGGTCGTCGTAGGTGTCGAACTCGAATGTCTCGTAAGGCAACATATCGAGGTCCTCTATCTCATAGAAGCCTTCCCACAGCAATTCGTTATCCTGCTCTTCCAGACGCACTATCTTGCCCAACTCATTGTTCAGGGCTGCGATGCGATCAGTCTCCTTTATGCGAAGGCTTTGCAAACCATAGAGATGGAACGGGACGTCAAGCATAGAGCAAGTCACTGCAAACGTCTGTGCAAGGTCAGGCTGATGTGTGAAGTCACAACTGAAGTGGCATGTGATGCCGCCTCCTTTCTTGAGCTGTATAACCTCTTGCCCGTCGCCATCCACATAGTATCGCGTCTGCACTCCCAATTCCTGGAACAATTGCCACACTCTGCTATCACCTTGCAGGCTGTCACGATGCAGACCAATGAGTTCCACCTCGGCATTTGTGTCTGGAGTAAGGGCGACCATTTCGTACCAATAACTGGCTGCGCTCCAATCACTCTCGATGTGATAAGGGCGCTGAAGGTAAGAGCCTGGCTGCACCTCTATGACATTGTCGCCTTTCCACTCCACCTTCGCTCCGAAATCACGCATCATACTGATTGTCATATCCAGGTATGGCCTACTGGCAATGTTTCCCTCCAACGTGAGATGCAAGCCTTTCTTCAATGTGGGGGCAATCATCAGGAGGGCAGAGATATATTGGGAACTGACATCGCCTGGAACAGTCAGAGAGCCGCCTTCAAGGTTATCGTGACCTACAATGTGCAGAGGCGGGAAGCCTTCCTCGCCTTCGTATGTGATGGTGGCTCCCAGTTGGCGAAGCGCATCGACGAGGATGCCGATGGGACGATGCTTCATTCGTTCCGTGCCGCTGATGGTATGTTCACCAGGCATAACACTGAGGTAAGCAGTCAGGAACCGCATTGCTGTCCCAGCAGCACCAATGTCAATAAACTCCGGCATATCTTGCAGGGCACGAAGCATCACCTTTGTATCGTCGGAATCCGACAGATTATCGGGCAACGATGTGCTCTTGCTCAGTGCATTAAGGATTAGTGCACGGTTACTGATGCTCTTGCTTGCAGGCAGTACGATTCGCCCTCTAAGTTGCTTTCCTGACCTTATCTTTATCATTTACCTTCTACCTTTTTCTACGAAATTTGGCACAAAGTTACGAAAAAGTTTGGAAGGAACAAAAAAAAGTCATACCTTTGCACCCACAAACTTAAGGAACGGGATGTAGCGCAGTTGGTAGCGCACACGTCTGGGGGGCGCGAGGTCGCAAGTTCGAGTCTTGTCATCCCGACCTGAGAAGAAGCCAATCACTTAGCAATAAGAGGTTGGCTTCTTCCTTTTTTACTATCTTTTGAATTGGTTTTCCGTAGCAGGTCACACGAAGCATCAGAACTCCCTTTTCAAAGAGGTAGTGCTCTTGAGATAAGGTGTTGAGGGTTGTCCCAAGGACTACAGTTTGTCCGCTACTGGTTGGATGTCGTCCAGCCAGTCGGAACCCGAGGCGGCAATGCGACCATCGGGTGTGACGAGGATAATATAAGGCAACTCCTTGATGCCCCATTTCTGCACAAGTGGACTGGCAAAGCATTGGAAGTCGCAATAACTGGGCCAGTCTATCGTGTCACGTTCCTCGGTTCTGTAGAGCATCTTCTCGTCTGCATTGAGGGAATAGCTGATGAGTTCAATGTCTTTCCCCCTTGCCTTCAGTTCGCGACGCAAGCGCCTGGAACGATAGATAGCACTCTGACTGCCGCCTTTCCAACTTGCCCAAAAGACGATGAGCAAGTGTTTCCCTTTATAGTCAGCGCGCTTGATGATTCTCTCCTCTGGCCCATTCCCACCGTGGCCGGGTTTCAGGGTGAGAGAGAAGTCTGGCAAGGGATTGCCGACGCGCAACAGGCCGAGGGTCCTGACATTTGAGGAAAGTTTCGAGAGAACCAGGTCATCGGGGCAAGCACGACTGAGGCTGTCGTAAAGTTCAGTCACTTCCTCCTCGGAAATCCCTTTGTCGCCAGAAAGGAAATAAGTAATCAAAAGGTAGCGACTCATGGCAAGCGTCGGGTGCTCGAGGATGTAATTGTGGGCAATTTGCCTGGTCTCCTCAGGCGACTTGCCGTTTGTTTCGAGGCGGAACTTTGTATAAACTTCATTGTCTTCGTCGCCCGAAACCTCCACTTCGCTGAGGTTTTGCGCATCACCCTTTATGACGATGTCTGCTCCTGGATTGCCGAAGACGACCAGTTCCGACTGGTTTGGATAGAGAATGTGCAAGGTAGCAG
Organism: uncultured Bacteroidales bacterium; assembly: GCA_902770725.1. GTDB lineage: Bacteria > Bacteroidota > Bacteroidia > Bacteroidales > Bacteroidaceae > Physcousia. The sequence goes on from CACXUA010000010.1 coordinate 25,366, forward strand.
TCTCGATGGTGGGCAGTTGATAGGAGAAGGAACCGTCCGTGATGCGCAAGGTATCAAGGCGTTCCAGGCCCTCGTCGCTACTATAAATAAGGAACTCGCCCTGCTCCAGGTGCGCGAACTCCCCTTCGAGTCTTACCTCTTTAGGGTGTCCCGTACAGGAAAGAAGAAGTGCAAGAAAAGAAAAAAGTAAAAGCCAAGACCCCCCTACCCCCTTTAGGGGGAGAAAGGGAGTCGTGGCTTTACATAATGTAACCAGTACTCCCCCTAAAGGGGATAGGGGGGTCTTGGTTTGCATGTCTTTACTGAAGCAAGCTCTTTACTGCGCTTGCATACTTCACGAACTCGTAGTCGTTGGCAGCACGCTCAGCAAGAGAGGGATCCTGACGAATGGCGCTTGCCAAAGCGCTGGTAACCGTGCTGGCATCACCAGTGCGGGCTGCAAGGATGGCCTGCAGGTAGCTTGTGATGGCGTCGGCTTTCTTGATGCTCGACAGCGTGTTCTTTGCGCTCGTATAATCCTTGGCGAGAATCTGAGCGAGGGCAGCGCTGTTGCTTGCCACACCAGCCAAGTCGCTGGCAGCCTGTGTGTAGTTGCCCTTAGCGATGTTGAGGTTGCCCATCACTTCCTTGAAGGTATTTGAGCCGCTACCCTTGGCGAGATAGCTCTCTGCCGTAGCGATGTCGCCGTTCTTGAGGGCGAGGAGAGCCAGGTTCGTGTTGACTTCAGGAGCATTCTTGTTGATGCTTGCAGCACGCTTCAAGTAGGTCTCTGCCATCTCGGGCTGGCCATTTGCAATAGCCTGCTGAGCCAAGTTGTTGAGGGGACGATAGTCGCTGGGATAGTACTGAGCGACGGCTTCGTTCCACTGCTGGCGGGTAGCATCATCTGTCACAAGCTTGTTGGCGCCGTAAACGAGTTCTTCCACGCTGAGCTTGCTGGGATCTTCGCTGAACTGGGCAACAATCTGGTCGTCGCTTCTGCCGATAATCTCATAATTGACAATGAGGCGAGCACGACGAAGCTCAGGCAGGATGCTCTCCTTGATGTCGGTATAGACGGCACTCATGTTGCGGATCTGCTGCTCACGCTCTTCGGGATCTTTGTACATCGAGAGGACGCGGATGATGATGTCCCTGTCTTGCAGGTTGCTCTTGCTGATGAGTTCCTGGAATCCGTCCCAGTCCTCGGCTGTGAACTTCGTGTCCACATCGGCGTTCATCTGTATCTTCTTGAGCTCGCCCTTGAGGTAGTTGGCGCTGACATCCTGACGCTTCTCGGCAAGTTTCTCGTTGAAGGAGAGCTTGCCATCGGGGCTTGCGTATGCACTAACCTCGATGTTCTGCAGAGCGCGGGTCTCTTCGTTGTCGTTTATCTCACGCAGGATCTTGCCCAGGTCCTTGATGCTGACGGTATTCAGCTCGCTGGCACGGAGGTTGGCCTGATTGATGAGGAACTTGATGTTAGCCTCTTGCTTCTGCTCAATGATGCGCTGGAAGGCATCGGGGGCAGTGGAAGCGGTCATGCTGCAACGGCTCAGGAGCTGACTTGTTGCAACGACGCCGTAGCCTATCTTAACCTCGGGAATGCTTACAACCTTCTTGCCGAGCTTGGCATCAAAGCGGGCATAGAGGTCGCTATTGAGCATTGCATCTTCGTAAGTGAAGTTAGACTTCATCGTGTAAACGCCGCCCATCTTGTAGCTGATGGTCGTGCCGTTGCCTTCCACCTTTTCGCCTTGGAAGGTTGCACTCTGTCCGATGACCTCACCGCCATTATACTTGAGGACAGGAGTTACGGTAACTTCTGCCTTCTTCTTCATATATTTAACGGGGAAGGTGCCGTTGATGGTGGCAGGAACTTCGCCGCCAATAACTTCGAGGGGTGTGGGAACGACTGTAAAGTTCTCGTCCGTGAGCTTGCCCAACTTGCTGCAAGAACTCAGGACGATGGCAGAGAAGCCTGCCAGAAAGAGGTACTTTGTAATTTTCATTGTGTTGTATATCAGTTTATATGTTCTTAAATTCGGGCGCAAAGGTAGTAAATTTAATTCATAATTCATAATTCATAATTCATAATTTTGTGCTATCTGCAGCTTTTCGTCGATAATGAATTAAAAATCATGAATTACTTAAACCATCGAAAGCACATCCTGAGGCTGCTGGGCGAACATGGTGGCACCATGAGCAACGAGGAAATCGCGACTCCTGAAACCCCATAAAACCGAGATGCACGGCAAGCCGGAATTGGCTGCGGTCTGAAGGTCAACATCCGAATCGCCCACATAAATGGCCTCGGAAGGCTCGACGCCCAGCTCCTTCAAAGCAGCCAGAACCATATCCGGAGCTGGTTTCCTGGGAATGCCTGACCGCTCGCCTATCGCCACATCTATCACTCCACCAAAGAAGGAAGCAGCCAATTCGTCCACACCAGCCTGCAATTTGTTGCTCACGACAGCCATCTTGTAACCCTTTGCATGCAGAGCTGTGAGCAGATAAGCAATGCCAGGATAGAGACATGTATGGTCCTGACAATGAATGACATAATGGGAGCGGAAGGCCTCGAAGCACTTTTCGAGCATAGTCGAATCTGTGTTTTCGGGCACAGAACGCTCAACGAGTTTCCTCACGCCGTTGCCCACGAAACGTCGCACTTCATCGAGGCTTCGTTCGGGCAGGCTGCAGGAACGCAAAGCATGATTGACACTCAGGAAGAGGTCTTCAAGTGTGTCAGTCAAAGTTCCATCGAGGTCGAATATGATTGCCTTGTACTTCATGATTTCTTTTTCAGGTGCAAAGGTACGACAAAACCTGCAATTTTGAAAGAAAGGATGTGTTAAAAAAACTCATAATGTATATTGACACATTGCTCGCGAAATGCTATTTTTTACTTACTTCCTGCTTTTTGCAACCTCAAAAATAAGGGCATCGGAACAGGAGAAACGTGTCCGACCCCAAATTTATGCGAGTTTTGGGCGTTTTTGCAACTGCCTGAGGATGTGGAAGATACGTTTTTCGAAATTTCTGACAGTAGTGAAAAAGGACACTTTTAACGCCAAAAATGAGCGATTTCATCGTGTTAAGTGACCCTATTCGACACAGGGAAATTGCAAACGTGGCGTGTTAAGTTTACAAACGTAACGTGCCACGTTGACAAACTTAACGTGCCACGTTGGAAAACTCTCCTTGTTAAGTCACCAAATTTAACGTTTTTCATCCATTTTAGCCCCATAATACGTTCAATCTGGATGTGTCACAAAGAAAGTAAATCAACACTTTTACTTACAGTTTGTTCAATTATGAAAAAGTCACTCGACCAACATATTTACATAAATAAGACAAAATATTTGCGCAATTTTGCTTGTTATATCAAAAATATTTGCTAATTTTGTCGAGCAGATTTCAATAAAATGGTGTTTTCCGAACCATGAAGGAAACTATTACACGATATTTCGCTCTCTTTCTGCTGACGCTTGTCGGAACCTTGCAAGCCACAGCGGACTTGACCTTTTCGCAGACTGCAGGCGGGTTCCCCATTGTGGGCAGCGACCAGAACGCCGTGTTCATCGTCAGCGAGAACGATGCCGAAGTGGTCACAACGGCCAGCAATTGCGTCATTCGCGACATTCAGACCATCACGGGCAAACGGCTTGCCCTTCGCAATTCGCTGAGTGGAGGCGACCTTCCCATCATTGCTGGAACAATCGGACAATCAGCCATCCTGGACAACCTCATTGCCGACGAAAAGGTTGACACCACGGGTCTGACGGAAGTTTGGGAGGCTTACGCTCTTCAACTGGTACAGAATCCGATGGAAGGCATCAGCCAAGCCCTCGTCATCATGGGTGGCACACCTCGCGGCACAGCATACGGACTCTTCGAAATCAGCCGCAGAATCGGCGTTTCACCCTATGTATGGTGGGCCGATGTGGAGCCCGCTCCGATGTCGTGCATCTATGTTCATGGCGACAGAACAGCAGTCGAAAAGCCTTCTGTAAGGTATCGCGGACTCTTCATCAACGACGAGGATTGGGCGATGCTGCCTTGGGCAAAACGAACCATCGACGCCACATATAATAATATAGGTCCGCGCACGTACGAGAAAGTCATGGAGCTTCTGCTCAGATTGCGTGCCAACTGCCTCTGGCCGGCTAAGCACGGCAGTTCGCGCGCCTTTTGGTCACTGGAGGAGAACAAGCGTTTGGCGAAGGCTTGGGCAATCGTCATGAGTTCTGGCGACAGCATGCTCCGCGACAATCTCTGGGAGTGGCCGCGCTTCAAATCAGGCAACAACAGCAGCAACTTCACGTTTGCCACCAATCCGCAGGGCTGTTATGACTACTGGGCAAAACGCGCCGGCGAGGCTCGCGACTACGAGGGCATCTATGATATCGGCATGAGGGGACTACAGGACGTTGCCCTGCTCGGTTATGAAGGGCAGGCGGCTCAGCTTCAGGGACTCGCCGACATCATCGCCGCACAACGCGAGATCATCACGGACTCCCTTGGTGGCGACCCCACGAAGGTGCCTCAGATATACATCCCCTACAAGGAAGCGCTCACACTCTACAACGCAGGATTGCAAATTCCCGACGACGTGACGATGTGTTGGGTTGACGACAACTACGCTTTCATCAGGCAGCTCCCCTACATCTGGCTCAGCACCATATCGCCCTCGCTCATCAGTTTCGAGCTGTCGAAAGCCTACGAGAACGGCATGACACGATTCTGGATGGTGAACGTCGGCGACATCAAACCTGCGGAGGTCGAGTTCGAGTTCTGCATGGAGTTGGCTTGGGACGTCAGCAAGTGGACGCCAGACAAAGCGTGGCAGTTCTCAAGATGGTGGGCCGAGAAGACCTTCGGGGCTGATTTTGCCGATGAAATGGGCGAAATTCGTCTCGAACATTACCGTCTTGCAGCACAAAGCAAGCCTGAAACCGTCTATCATGTTACCTTTACGATTCAGGAGATGGAGCAGCGTATCAAGGACTACCAGGCACTCGCCGCTCGCGTACAAAGCCTGGAGGCCAGCATTCCCCAGCGCTTGAAAGATGCCTACTTCGAACTCTTCTCCTACCCTATCATCGCTACTGCCGCACAAAACATCAAGGCCTACGGAGCCAAACTCAGCTACTGGTACGCAGGTCTTGGCGACCATAAACGAGCCATGCAATATGCCGCACTGGCCCGCACGGCGTATAGCGACATCCTTTATCTCACGAACATATTCAATACGCAGACAGCCGGAGGAAAGTGGAACGGCATGATGGACAAGTCGCCTAACGCAAGTGATACGGGCTCGCAGTTCGGTATGCCATACGCTGCAACGGCAAGCGACGTCAACGATGCCAAGGGAGAAGTCTTCGACGAGGGCTATATCTATGTTCCCAGCACCAGCTACAGTGGTAGTCGAGGCGCTTGGCAGACGCTCGAGAACCTCGGTGTGGGCGACAACAGCATTACTGTCTGGCCCATCGACTACACTACCTACACGGCCTCCACAGCAAGGAGCAAAGGGCCTTACGTCGAATATACTTTGCCCGTTGAAAAGGGCTCGTACCAGATTATCGTACGCTGTCTGCCCACCTTCCCCATTACGACCAGCAACGACCTCTGTGTCGGGATGGGCATCGGTTCTGGCAACATCACCTCGAAGAGCATCAAGTGTAATGCCGAGACGAACGTTTGGAGCGACAACGTGATGCACGGCTACGCTGAAGCCCGCTTCTCGTACAAGGCGACGACGGCAAGGGATGTGGCCTTCAGATTCTATGCCATGAACCCTGCCCTCGTGATAAGTCAGATTGTTTATCGCAGGACGGACAGCGAAGACCTCAGCCTCACCAACCAACTCCTCGTCAATCCCGACTTCGAACTCTACAAGAGCGGCTCCTCCGTCCTCACCAATCCGACCGGAGGCATACAGCGAGGCGTGCCATATGGGTGGACGTTAGAGGGCACGATGTCTGGCTATTCCTACGGCATCAGCAATAGTGACGGCTCGATAAACTACAACGACGGAGGTTCCGTCTGCTGGTTCAAGGCCAAACCCATGCCAGAGAACTTCCGACTCTACCAAACCATCCCTGCCGATAAGCTTGAGCCCGGCATCTATGAAGTCGGGTGTTGGCTCTTCAATCAGTCAGGCAAACGAGGTCCCTGCCGACTCTTCGCCAACGATCATGTGCAGTATTATGCCCACAAGAGCGACTACGACAAGATTCTCAAGGCAGACGAAGTGAGCACCTTTGCTGGCCACAAAGCAGGATATGAAACGCATACCATCATGCATCCGATGCGGGTCGTGCTCCAAGTTCACGAGGGGGAAGACCTCACGGTGGGCATCAAGACCAGTTGCATCAGCAACGACGGCAAGAAAACCGACGAGACGGGATGGTTCAAGGTGGACCATTTCACGATTCGCAGAATAGGCGACCTGCCTCAGGACAACACGGAATCTTTGACCGAGGAACTCATCGTGAACAGCGACTTCGAGTACAAATCGGCCACAGAACTTGCGAATGGTGCTACGGTGAAGGGCATCCCGTATGGTTGGAACCTGTCCTTCTCGGACACCTACAGCACTACCAACTCGGGCCTCTTCGGCAATGGCGAAGGCATGCACGGCAAGAACTATTGTGCCTTCACGCCTGCCGGATACAAGCCTATGCCCAACGATCTTTGCCTCTATCAAACGATACCTGCCGCCAAGTTGCAGCCGGGCATCTATCGCGTAAGCTGTCTCTTCTGGAGCGAAGCAGGGCTGGAAGGCATGGGACGACTCTTCGCGAACAACGAGGTGCAGTATTACGGTTCGCCTCACGACTATGAGCAGAACCTCACCTTGGGCGAGAACAACTCCTTCGCATCGTACATCAGCGAGGCCGTTGATGGCAAGTCCATGCAGGAACTCAGTGTAGAGGTCGCCGTCGAACCAGGCGAAGACCTGACGCTCGGCATTCGTTCCGGCTCCCTCAAAGGCGACGGCACACAAGTCACAGGCAGCAACCGCACCGGAAAGTTCCGCGTGGATTACTTCCGCATAGAGCGCATCTCAGACTTCGACCCCGATGGCATCAGGCCAGTTAACGGCTCACAACTCACAGTTCACAGTTCCGCAACGTATAACCTCAACGGACAAATGGTGAATGGCAAAGCGTTAAACAACTTGCCGAAGGGCATATATATAAGGAATGGAAAGAAAATCATCATAACACATAACTAAATAACAAACCAAATGAAACGTAATCTTTACTCTATCGTCCTGACCTGCATGATGATGCTCGCAGGGCAAACTGCATGGGCAAACCTGCAGCAAAATGAGAATGGTGCTTACCTCATCGGCAGCAAGGCCGACCTCCAAGCATGGTCGGAAATGGCTGGCTATGAAGGCACAGATGTGGTACTGACTGGCGACATCGAGGGTCTCGACTTCATGCTCTGTACGAACTCAACTTCGTACAGCGGCACTTTCGACGGAGCAGGGCACACCATCACGCTCAACTACGACTTCCAAGGGAAGCAGACCGGCATGTTCTACAACTTCGCCGGCACTGTGAAGAACCTCATCGTGGGCGGCAGCATCCGCGCCTCATTCAAGAACTGCGCCGCACTTGCCGCATGGAACTGGAGCGACAACGCGAAGTTCGAGAACGTGGTAAGCATTGTCAACATCGATGTGGACTACGACGCCAATGCCTCCAACGCAGGCTTCATCGGCTATGCTTCACGCAGCTGCACCTTCACCAACTGCCTCTCTGCCATCAAGGTAAGTGGCAATCAGGGCTACAACCACGGTTTTGCAGGCTGGGTGACATCAGGAAAGACGATGAACTACGTCAACTGTATCTCCATTGCAGAAGTAGAGACCATGAATACATACGCTTGGGGCAATCCCCCCGACCGTGCTTCCTTCACAAATTGCTACTGCTTGCAGCAGGACATGGACGGTGCTTCAGCTCCAGGCGGCTGCACCTATATCACCTACGATATGGTGGCAACTGGCGAACTCTGCTTCAAGGCAAACGGCGACCAAAGCAGCATCAACTGGTATCAGACGCTGGGCGAAGACAACATTCCTATGCCCTTCTCCGATGGTCATGCACAAGTCTATGCCGTGGGCGAAGTGAACTGCGCAGGCGTTGCAATAGGCGACGTGACTTATAGCAACAGCAATACGACACCAGCACCTAAGCATAACGACGTCGATGGCTGGTGCTCCGTCTGCGGCACGCTCATGCAAGACCACCTCTCACCCAATGCTGATGGCTTCTATGAACTGGGCAGCGTGGCCGACGTGGAATGGTTCGCTGCAATGGTCAACGACGCGCATCTGGTCACTATCAAAGGTATGTTGACAGCCGACATTGACTATCAAGGCACAGTAAACGCTCATACACCCATCGGTCTCAACACTACTTACAAATACAATGGCACCTTCGACGGACAAGGCCACCGCATCAAAGGCATGATTATTGACGGCACCAGTAACTTCCAAGGCTTTTTCGGTGTCATTCGCGGCGCAACAGTCATCCGCAACCTCATCATCGACAGCAGTTGTTCTGTTACTGGCCCTTCTGGCATCGGCGGTCTTGTTGGTGCAGCACAGGTTGATGCAGGCTCACCTCTTATTATCGAAAACTGTGTGAACGAAGCAACTGTTACAGCCACCAGCGGTTCTGCTGCCGGTATCCTTGGCGTAGGACAAAGCGGCTATCCTGCCATCCAACTCAAGAACTGCCTTAACACAGGCGAAATTACAGGCGCACCCGCCACAGCATTCTGCTCTTGGATTAACAAGGGAGGCAGTTCCATGACGAACTGCGTTAACCTTGGCACTATCAATGGCGCTGATATGGCTGGCAACAAGTTCAGTTGGTACTGCCAGCTCATCCGCTTCGAACCTAACACATTGACGATGACGAACTGCTACGACTTCAGTGAGTTCGACGATCAGGGCTCAGGTCATCAAGGCACAGAAGGTGACTGGCTGACCGACGAACCTCTTGGGAGCGGTGAGCTTTGCTTCTTGCTCAATGGCGACCAAAGCACGCTCACATGGTACCAACGCATTGATACCGATGCTTATCCTGTACCTTATTATATAGAGGGAGGTCAGGTATATGCAGGAGGAGAACTCAACTGCGACGGCACACCTCTTGACGTCAATGGCTTCAGCAACTCTCCGAGCGGAGAACTTCCTCCTCATGAGTTCGAGGACGGCTTCTGCATCAATTGCGGTAACCCGCAGCTCGACTATGCTCCCCTCGAGGGCGACTTCTACATGCTCAGCAACGGAAGCCAGCTATACTGGTTTGCACGCATGGTCAACGAGTTCGGCAAAGCAGACTGGAATGCACGCCTTGCCAACGATATTGACATGACCGACTACAGCGACATGTTCGAGCCAATCGGCAACGGCACCAATCCCTATCGCGGACACTTTGACGGCCAGCAGCATCGCATCAGCGAACTGCACATCAACTACTTCAGCAACTATGTGGGCTTCATCGGTCGTTGCGGCAATGGAGCACTCATCGAGAACCTCCTTCTCGACGAGACTTGCTCCATCAGCGCGCAGGGTGAATGTGTTGCCCTCGTAGGCGGCGCCTACCAGATGGCAGGCAACGTAACACTCCGCAACCTTGGCAACATGGGCAATGTCTATGCAACGGGCAAGCAGGCAGCAGGCATCTTCGGTGGCAACTCAGGCAGTCAGGCAACACTCCTCATCGAGAACTGCTTCAGCACAGGCGCCATCGAAGGCAGCAGCGAGTGCGGCGCCCTCGTAGGCTGGGCCGGCAGTGGCGGCAAAGCAACCATCAACAACTGCTGGAGCTGCAGCGAAGTGTCTGGCTATAGCGAAGGTAAGAACCTTTACTTTGCCCGTGTCACCGACGGTCATCTCTCCAATAACTACTGCACCAGCGAGATTGAGCAGCAGGTGGCTCTCATCTCTTATGATGAGATTATGGACGGCACGCTCTGCTTTAAGCTCAATGGAGACCAGAGTACAATCGCTTGGTATCAGAACCTCGACAATGGCGGCGAAGTGGACGACCAGCCTCTCCCCTTCTCCAATGGACATGCACAAGTCTATCCCAAGGGCAAGATGCTTTGCGATGGCACGGTTGATCCATCAGGCATGACCTACTCCAACAATAACGAGGTTGTCATTCCCGACCACCAGTTCGAGGATGGCTTCTGTACCGTCTGCGGACAGGAAGACCCCAACTATACTGGCTTCCTTTCTATCATCAAGAATGCCAACTTCACCAACGACAGCAACTTCTGGACGGGAGTCGAGTTTGCTGTCAGCAATGGTGTGGCTGAGCAGGCAGGCAAGACCTTTGATACATATCAGGACATCACCGACCTTGAGAATGGTGTCTATAAGTTGCGCCTGCAAGGCTTCAGCCGTGCTGCTGCCCTTGATAGCGAGAGCTATGAGAACTTTGAGGAAGACTTGATGCGCAACACCTACTACTATGCTGAAAGTGCCGGCAAGCGTCAGGCTCGTCGTCTTGTTGACATCACTTCCGACGGCAAGGATGCACAGATGAATGGTGGTGTAGGAGAGGTAGAACTTCCTGATGGCACGTTTGTTCCTGCCACTACTGCAGCAGCGGCTGTTTATATGGGCAAAGGTCACTACTGGAACAAGCCGCTCTATCTGGCTGTTACCGACGGTACACTTCGCATCGGCCTAAGCAACCAAATCAATGCAGCCGGCGCTTGGAGTGTCATCGACCGCGTCCGCATAGAGTATGTGGGTAATGATGCCGAGGCATACGCCCTCATCGCCCAACAGATTGCAGATGATGCCCAAGACCTGGACGATGTTCTTGGTCAGGAAATATTGAAGGAAGCTTATGATGAGATTGTGAGCGGAGCAGGAAATCTTACCGAGATTGATGCTATACTCGATGCTGCCGACCAAGCAAGTCGTCTGCCCGACCAGATTAAGCTCAGTGTAGCTGCATACGAAAGTTATAGTGCTGCCGTACAAGCAATCTATGCTGAATGGGAAAGTCGAGATGACCTTGTGGGTGAAGATGCCGATAGACTCGAGGCATACCTAACAGAATCAGAGAGCCCCTCCGACGACTTCCCCAATGGTACATATTTATATATTATAGAGAACCGACAACTCGACGCAGAACAACTCAATACAGAAATTGCTTTTGCCCAGCAATTGTTGCAGACAGCCATATTGAATAGTGCTTCTGAAGGTTCTGACCTCACCTCTCTCATCATCAATCCTAAGTTCAATGACGCTACCGCATGGAACGGCTGGACTGTTACCGAGGGGCGTACTGAAAGCGGTTACAACATGGTACACAATGGTGGCTTCACCGACGTCTTCCCTGTGGCTGCTGCTTACAACTTGTCGTTCGAGGTTAGTCAGGAACTCACAGGCCTCAGCAATGGCATTTATGCCCTTACCGCACAGGCTTTCCACCGTCCTGGCCAAGGTCATGAAGGTCTCGTCGACGGCACCGATATCATCCCAGCACAACTCTTCGTTAATGACTTCGCAACACCTGTTCTAAGTGTTTATGCTGATAAACTTAGCTATGTTGATGCAAAAAACGGCGTCAACTGCCGCTACGATGCAACCGAAGATGAGACGGCTCCTCACAACGGAGAGCAGACAGGCAGTGTCGATATTGACACAAATGAAGGAGAAGGCTACTTCATTCCCGACAACATCTATACTTCCAGTTTTGCTTTCCATGGTAACCGCTACGAACAGACTGCATACGGCATTGTGAAAGACGGCAAACTCACCATCGGTATCCGCAACGGTGAGAATCCTTGGCGAAACAAGAATCTGACCATCTGGGGCAACTTCCGCCTCACTTATTATGGTGAAAGCAACACAGCCATTAGCAGCATCCTCGATCAGTACAGCGACCGCATTGAACTTATCGATCAGCAGCGATACGACCAAGAGTACTATTTCAGTCAATCGCATATCGATGCTATCCGAAATAAGATTGAAGAGGCAAGGAATGCTGACACAGAAACCCAACTGCAACTCATTGAGGAAATGAATGCTGAGTTTACAGCCATTCCTGCCAGTGCTAAAGTCTACAAGCATCTGTTCGAGATTGCGCAATTTGCTATGGATATGTCCGATGGCCTTGATTCCGGCGACTTGCAGGATGAGTTAATCAACATCTATAACGAACTTGAAGGAATCATTATCGATGGCTCTCTGACAGATGAAGAGGCTGAGCAAAAGATTGAGGAACTGATGACGAATCCCGTCATTGGTGGAGTCGTCTATGTTCAGGGTGATCTTTTCGACGAGAATAGTGAAAATGGGGAATGGAACTACAGCCAGATGTGCTCGCTTTATCCTCTTACGATGAATGCTGACGGCAAGTTCGAGGGCACCGTTACTCTGCAGGATCGCAGCCACCGCGCTAACGGATTCCAGCGTGCAGGCCTCTTCTTCCGTCGCATCAACACCATCTATAAGTGCGCTAATGAAAATCGAAGCTTCATCACGCCTGGCCGTCAGCACTTCGATGTTCAGGAAGGTGGCAGCGACTTCCAGGCTCTTAATGGTACCTATAACATCGTGCTCGACCTCAACAACATGACTGTTGACTTCGACCTGCAGGACGACTACAACTGGCCCAATGCTGTCTTTGTGAGCGGCACGCTCAACAACCGACAAGGCTCCCTGATGCGTTGGAAGAACGACGAACAAGTGCCCCTCCAGCACCTGGGTAGTGGTAAGTATGCTGGCGTCGTTGATCTCGTGAACGACAACTCCAACCCTTATTGCTCATTCGGCATCCTTGCTTGCCGCAGCATCGAAGAGATGGTGAACTATAGCCAGACCGTGCGCTCCAGCTGGACTTCTGCCCGTTACGGTAGCGAAGAACAGTATCTTGAACTACAGAGCGGACAGGAAGTAGGCGATCTTGTACGCGACCTCGACCGAACTTGGCGTATCTCACCTGCCGGCAAGTACCTTATCGAATTCGATATGGACAAGGCTAAAATGAAAGCAACATTACTCGAGACAAAGGGCAACGGCACAGAGACTAATCCTTTACAGATTGCCAACAAACAAGATTTGCAGAGCTTGCGTGACCGCATGACTGACGGCAAGACGCTCTATGCTAAACTCACCGCCGACATCGATATGAAGGGCGAAGGCTGGTGGCCTATTAACAGCACCTTCTACGCTAATAGCTACGAGGAAGGCTACGGTAAGGCCATGTCTCTTGATGGTAACAACCATATCATCAAAAACCTGTCCGTTGCCTCCAACAATGAGTTTGAGACAGGTCTCTTCGGAGCACTCGTTGGCAGTGTCACGAACCTTGGTCTCTATAATGCAAGTGTCGAAAGCAGCAAGGCTCAGGACATTGGAATTCTGGCTGGCCGTCTTGGCACAGACGAAGATGCTGCCATCGTGGACAAGTGTTATGTCAATGGCAAACTCGTGACAACTGGTGCTGGAGAGAATAGCGCTGTCGGAGCCCTTGCTGGTGCAGCAATCAATGCTACCGTGACGAATGTTTATACTAACGCTTGTGTCGCTGGCAATGGTATTCTCGCAGACTTTATCGCTATCGGAAGCCCTGATCTGACTGTCCTCAACAGCTATGCTGCAGGTAAGGCAAACGAGAGTCTGGCTACGACTGCAATAGTCGATAACATGGGTAGCAATATTGAAAGCCTTCTCTACTATGGAGTCCAGAATCAAGAGGAAATCTGCGACATCGTCAGCCAGTGGGAAGCATGGCACGAGAACGGCACCATCGGTCTCGGATGGCCTTTGCTTCAGTGGCAGGTTGAACGCGGCGACCATGCTCAACTATGTGGCTTCGGCATACAGGGCGATGTGAATCGTGACGGTACGGTGGACATCGCTGACGTAGTGGCTGTTTTGAATACCATGGCACAAGACAGCAACGATGCTCTTGCAGATGTCAATGGAGACGGTACGGTGGACATAGCTGATGTGGTGGGAGTTCTTAGCATCATGGCTCAGCAGTAACCTCTCTCCTACTCCCTTTGAAGAGGATAAAATATCAAGTCCTCTGCGGTCTTTCCGCAGGGGACTTTTTATATAGAATAATTAGGTGTAACTAATTGAGTTACTGGATATGCCTGGTTTCCCTGCCAAACATAGCTTATTTATCACAATAGGGCAAAAAAAATGCTTTTTTCTTGCATCGTATATAGAATTCTTATACTTTTGTAGCCCCAAACTCTATATTAGCTTTATGAAAAAGGTATTACTTATTCTTTCGGCTCTTGTAATGAGCCTAACAATCAAGGCACAAGTGAGTGACTATCAGAACTGGATGGCACAGCTTGACGACAATGCCTTCATCTGCCAGTTATCTATCCCCGGCGCACACGATGCCTGCTCAAGTTCGTTCTCGGGTACAAGCGCCGTTGCTGCCCTGGTTTCTGGAAAAGACCAGACAAAGTCGGTCCAGCAGATGCTACCTCTAGGCGCACGCCTCTTCGACCTGCGTCCTGCAGTAAAGAACAACAAACTGACTATCTGTCATGGCATCCTTGTCACAAGTTTCGACTTCAATACCGTGATGGGGCAACTGCGCGACTACGTCATTGCACACCCCACGGAGTTCTGCGTCGTACTCATCAGGCATGAGGTGGAAGCCGATGATAACAACTCTAGTTTCGGTTCCTTGTTGCAGACAAGCCTTGCCTCCTTCAAGGACTACCTTGTGAACTTCCGACCCAACCTCACCGTCGGCCAGGCTCGCGGAAAAATTCTCTTCATCAGCCGAGATGCATACAACGAACCCATCTACGGCGGCCGCACTGTTGACTTGCGCGACAATCGCTCCGACATCAACGACATGCTTGGCGGACACTGCTACGGCCCTGGCACATACAAGTGTTCATGGTGGGTGCAAGACCATTACGAATATTCCGATGTCAACAACAAGAAGAACGCCATTCAGGCTATGCTCAACAAAAGCTATCAGCTAGCAGGCAAGTACAACTATACTTGGGTCGTTAACGAGACATCCGGATATAAAGAAACTGGCACCAACTCTGCCTGCCAGACCAATGCCAAAGCCACCAACCCCTACCTGCAGCAACTTCTCGCCTCGGGCAACTACAATGGCCCCGCCGGACTGGTCTTTATGGACTATTGCTGCGATGGTGACAACTCGGGCTACTACGGCCTCAGCCTCACAAAAGAACTCATCAACCACAACTTCCGCTACACAATGTCGAAGCAGGGCGACCCCATCTACCTGAACGGCAACCTCTACGTCGCTCCCCGCGGACGAGAGATGATGTGGGACGCCAAGTTCCTGCGCCTTGAAGGTCCCTATCAGCCCGGTGGCGAAGATAACAGTGCTGTGTCACAGCTCGACGGAGTCTCTGGCCCCGCCAACTGGTACACGGAAGACTTCGACGACTCCGGCTGGCAGACAAAGCATTTCCCAACAGCCTCTGCAAACACCGGTGCCCCCTACTACTCGCAATGGGACGGCACATACAACGTGCTTTTCATACGTCGCGAGTTCTATGTCGACCACGACCCAACCATCGACACATACAAACTCTACTATTACCACGACGATGACTTTAAGGTTTACCTCAACGGCACACTGCTCACCAGCGCCAACGGATGGAACACAGACTTCAACAACTACAGCACCTACAACATCGCATCAAGTAAGTTGAAAGTGGGTCGCAACGTTCTTGCTGTCATGATACAGCAGAACTGGGGCGGTGCATATTTCGACTGCGGCATACTGCGTACAGAAGGCACAAAGGCTCCATGCAAGCTCACGAGCGACAAGTGGCATACCTTCGTTGCACCTGGCCATAATGTGGACTTCAGTTCGACCAACGTCAAGGCTTATAAGATAGTAGAGATTGTAGAGGGTAACACCTCGTATGCCCGTGCAGAGCAAGTCACTGTCGTACCAGCCGGCCAAGCTGTCGTAGTACGTTCCGACAACGGCGCAGGCACCTACCAAATCCCCGTTTGCCAGACGGCTGCTCCCCTCGAAGGCAATCTTCTGAAGGCGACCACAAGTCCGCTTACCGTAACAGAACCCTACAGCATTTATTGCGTCGCACTCAAGGACGGAGTGTCTGGCTTCTTCCCCGTTACAGTAGGAACCACTATCGCTAAAGGTAAAGGTTATCTTGACTTCAGCGGCAGCCATGTCAAGCCCGCCAGCATCCTCTTCGATGGTGACGATGCCCCAACTGGCATTAATGACCTTAAGGACCTTAAGGACTCTAAGGACCTTATCTACAATCTTTCTGGTCAGCGCAGACAGAAGATGCAGAAGGGTATAAACATCGTGAACGGTAAGAAGATTGCGATTAAGTGAGAATAAAGCAAAGTCCGCTCATGCCTTGTCGGGTATGAGCGGACTCAAGTAAAACTCAATGCACTCCATTAGGGAATCTCACTAAGTACAATCAATCCCTAAAAAAACTCAGCCCGCCTGACTAAGTCAAGCGGGCTGATTATTTATTCTTCCTTTTCCCTTATCATACACAAATTAATGTGCAATTAAGGTTAAGGTTAACGTTGGTTCTTTACCATTCCTCTTCCCAGATATTTTCCGAGACTTCCTTTACATCCAAATCGTCTCCCATCACAGGTTCGACGCCTGAGTTAACAGTGATGTTAGGAGCAGACTCGGCTATTATCTGCACTGCAACAGACTCTTCTATAGAGATTGCTGGTGATATATAAGACTGCTTCATTTAATCAAGATCTTTTTACCATTCACAATGTTTATGCCCTTCTGCATCTTCTGCATTCGCTGACCAGCAAGATTATAGATGCACTCCTTCCCTTCAGGGGAGGAGATGGAGGAGAGGCTTGTTGCATCATCTTCCTCGAAGACAAAGCTAAGTGCCTTCACCTCGTCGCCTGCAATCAAACTGGCTGGCAACAGAGCCTTACCGCCAGGAACAGTGCTTGCAGCCACTGGGACAAATTGATTGCCTTTAAGACCGAAGTACTGATTTGCCTCAGCATACGTTGGGACGAATACTCCAACGAGCAGATTGTCATCGAGCACATTGTCGCTATCGGCAGAAGTCAGTTCGATAGTAGCATCAGGAGTACCCTTCAGGATGAGACCTGTACCACCTTTTACCTTACCTGTCACCTGAGCGAAGTTAACCGTCTCGCCACTCACACCTGTCACTTGCCAAGCGCTGTAGTCCGTCACACCTGTGAAATCGAGTGGATATTCGGAACAATAAGAACCATAGCCATAGCTGTTTAGTTGGGCAGTGAGCGTTCCTGCCGAAGAGCCTGTCAGCTGTACCTCGTCAATGATTCCTTGTGTATTCGATGTGTTCCATACTATCTTCAGATACAAGGTGGAAACCTGTGCAGCTGCCGGCAAGGAATAAGAACGTTCTACAAAAGTTGTTGCGCCAGCACCGGTGCCTGTCAATTCAGTATAACTGCCTGCAGCACTTGTAGCATAGTATGCCGTCGTGGAATATGTGGCTTTGATGGAGCCTGCTTTCCATTGGTAGGTTAAACTTAGGTTGCTGTAATCTGCCACATTGAGAGGACCAATTATGATGCTTGCATCTGTGCCTTGTGTTGCCTGAGCTAAACCAGAGCCTGTTGAACCTACAGTGTTCTTCGTTTGCTTTACATTAGCAACAGTATAACCAGTTATACCCGAATAGACATCACTAGTGCCACTCTTCACACTATAAGAGTCAGACCAATTTCTTTGGCTTCCAGTGTTATTGCCAAACGATTCGCCGAACAATAGTCCGCCTTCAGATGGTTTTGCCGTCTCCTTTCCTTCTGGTGCAACGACCGTGATGGGGAACATCACGCTACCTGCATTGTATTCTGCAGTTGCAGCCGTGCTGACAGTCATCATGGCTGTGCCAACGGCAACAGGTCTGATGGTGAGGCCATCGACAGTAACAACAGCTTCATTCAAGCTGCTGAGCGTCACTGCGCCGTCCGTCACGAAGTTGGTCGTACCAGTCGTGCCCTTGGTCAAAGTCAACGTAGAGCCCCAATCGACACTTACATCAGTAAGGTCATTGAAGGTTGGGTCAACAGGAGTAATACTGCTACCCGACTCACTATAGGTGATGACTATCGACGTGAAATAGCATGCTCCGGAAACCATCAACTGAAAATAAGTGTCGCCACTTACAACATTGTATGTGCCACCAGTAGTTCCTGTCTGACTGTTGGCTGTGGGATTCTGTGACGTTCCTGTCGTAATGGTATAAGTATTGTTACCAGAAGCGACATTGACCGTTATGGACTTCAAGCCAGGAATAGCTGTCGAGTTGAACAGAATACCCTGTCCTCTACTGCTGTTCATCTGAATAGTATTGCCTGTACCCTTGTAACCTTGGTTCACGGTAAAGCCATAACCTTCAACTGTTGCATCATACACGTCATAGCTACTCAGACCGAAGGATTCATAAGTCAAGGTAATAGTCTTGTCGTCGCCACTAGGTTCAGGACCTGGTCCTGGGTCGGGGTCATCGCCACCACTGCTGCTGCCATCGGGCTGAACATAATTGTCGTAGCTGAAGGCATCGTTCTTCTTGTTGCCCCAGATGTATTGCTCCAAGCCGGGATAGTCGATGAAAGGATTGCGGTTCTTCTGAATGCCATACACAGCATTATTGCGAGCAATTTCCTTATCGCTCACAGGGTCGGCAGTCGCCCACTCCATAAGCATGTTCAGCTGCCAAGTCTGGAAAGCTGGATAGGTCGTACCGTTTATCGTAGCTCTTGATTCGCTGTACTTCGAGTACCAATCCGGTAATTTTTCCTCGTAACGCGTCACCATATAGAAATATGTACGCGCGAGGTCTCCCTTGTACTCATCATTCGGTTCGAACACCTTGCCCGTGTAGCCATTATAAGAACAAAGGCCTACCTTGCTGAAGCCACCCGCAGAGGAATATGTAGGGTTGCTTACCTCGCCTAAAGGCAGGTTACCACGCTGGTTGTTCACAAAGCCATCGGTGGGATACATGTGGTGCAGGTCGGTGTACATCGGCTTTATCTCACCGCCGAACCAACTCTTGGGGAACGAGTGCTCACGGTTGTAGCTGTCGCCCTCGCCAGAGTAGTTGGCACCCTGCGCAGAACTGCCGAACACATAGTTCGTCACATTCGAGTACATGTCCCACACCTTGCCGTCGCTGCGCTTGTCCGTTTTCTTGAAGTCTTCCCAGAGATCTCTATAATCACGTTCCACCGTAGTTTGCACAATGTCGCGCAAAGCCGTCTTCAGCTGAGAGCCTTTCTTGCCATTGGCAGCGCTGTAGTACGAGCCCGAACCATTCGGTGCAGCAGCACTGATGGAAAGCGCCACCACCGCAGCCAACAAGGTAATGTAAGTTCTTTTCATATTCTTTCTTTTTTCTTTAATAGTGTCCCTAAGGTCTCTAAGGTCCTCATCTTTTCTGCGAAGCCGCCATTCTCGGTAAAGTCCTTCTCCAAGCGTTCCAGTTGCTTGAAGAGAAGGTAGTCAGCCTGATTGATGAGAACAATGGCCATGTTGGCTATCGTCTCGGGCGGACGGGTGGCGCACAATTGCATAAAGAACTCAGCATCACTGTGCTCCCTGCCCAGTTCGCGCATAGCTGTCCACTCCCTCGAGCCCTCTTCCCATCTGCGATGACCACGAGTACGAAGGAAGTCAATGTAGTCCTCCAGCAATTCCTGCAGACTGGCCTTAGCCACATTGATCAGTTTGATCTCAGTCTTGGCAGAAGTAGCTGAGGCGGCACAACCCTCAATGATGTTCTGCTTGCCTGAGCGAGCTGCCTGCACCATCTGATCCACAGTACGGTCACCCTTCTCCAAGAAGTTCTGACAGAAGAAGAAAGTCATCTCATAGATGACCTCCGTCTTCTGATAAGAAAGCAACTTGCGATAGTCACCGCTGTGCCGAATCAGTTTCTCAGGCATAAAGCTTTCGCTTTTTAATTAAACTCCTTAATGACCTTAAAGACCCTAAGGACCCTAAAGACCTTAAGGACCTTAAAGACCCTAAAGTCCTTAAAGTCCTTAAAGTCCTTAAAGTCGTTTTACCATTCCTCGTCCCAGATGTTGGTGATCTTGTTCTCCTTGGTCAGAATTTCGTCAGGATCTTCGATGACTTCACCACCACCTTCGCCGCCGTTATTATAGATGGGCAGTGATTCTGCCATCATTTGCATAGCACCGAGTTCTACTATGAATGCCTCTGGTAGGATATATGTCTTTTTCATAATTGTTCTATTCGTTAAAGTCCTTAAGGTCCCTAATGTCTTAGAGACCCTAAGGTCCTAGTCGTCTATTACTTTAAAATCTTCTTTCCGTTCACGATATAGATACCCTTAGGTAATTTACCATTTACCATTTGTCCGCTGAGGTTATAGATAGCTCCCTCGTTAGCGTTAACGTTAGCGTTAAGGTTGTCAATTCCAGTTGGATCATCTTCCTCAAAGCCATAGAATGCCTTAACACCACCTATAGTGCTCAAATCCAGATAAGCCTTATTTTCAGGTATCGTAACAGTAGTTGCTACTGGATAGAAGCCAACTTTTGCGGGGTCACCCTTCTTTGCAAGACAATAGATAGTGTTAGCAGCACTCGGTTTGAAGGCAACAGTAGCTGCCTTGAGGTCGTTGTTGCTGATTTCAGCAACAGTTTCTGCAGTATAGGGGAACTCATAAGTACCAGCATTAGCTCTTACGAGGACAGCCTCGCCAACGGGAATGCCATCAGTGATTGGGTTGAGATGAGCAGAAGCAGCACCGTCATTAACCGTAACGGCGAACACCTCAACATCAGCAGGAATCTCAAGGGCACCCTTAGCTACAAACGTAGCATAACCAGCACCACTTACAGTAACGGTCTGAGCCTGAGATACGATGTAGTTGCCAGAAGCTATTTCTGGTGTTGTCACTCCTTCTTTTACATACTTCTGTAATTGACCATATATGACAACAACATCACCTTCGTGAATTTGATCTGCAGAGGTAAAGTTAGCATTGTCTATATACTTGCCATGGTAAACCATGAGATCATTTGTCTCGTCTGAAATTGTGTATGTTGCATTAAAATATTGTTCAAGTTCAACCTCTTCAATATCAGTAATAACACCCTTTGTATAAACTCTGCTCTCTGTCTTTCCTCCATCTTCCAAAGAACTAATGACTGCGAGTGCCTCTGTAACAGTATAAGGATTGTTTGCACCGCCCTTAACATCAGGATTGCCAGTCTGTGTGACAGTTATGGTCTTGGTTGCTGTCTCTGTGCCATAAGTGTATGTGAGCATAACCGAAGCAGTACGGTTTGGCTGTGCATCATTTTCTGTTGTTGTGAATGAAACTGCAGCTGCAGAAACAGCACCCAAGGTGAGCCATGCATCCTCTGTGCTGGCTGTCAGAGTGCCACCTGCAACAGGATTCTCAACCTCATAACTGATAGAACCAGAAGTAGCATTGTATGCTATCTCAACATCTTCTGCAGTAATGGCAGGAAGCGGAGCACCTACATACTTGTAGAAAGTAAAGGTTTGACCTTCAATATTTGAATTAATAGAGGTATAGCAACGCCAGTCTTGAGATTTGTAGATACCAACATAACGGGAAGTTTCTGCATGCTTCAAGTATCCGTTATACACTGTAAAGGTTTTGTTGGCGTTTGTTCCTACACGCACGCCATTATTATCATTGATGCAATACAGCCACTTTTCTGTATCTCCATTGGGATAGAAGGTATAACCATTTGTTGCATTGCCGCTAATAGTCCATCGGATAGTTTCGGGAACTTGACTTGTAATATAATTGCCGCTAACAGTTACAGCCACTGCAGTAGGAGCACCGCTTGTGCCATTATTGTTGGACATTGCAAAGGTGTCGCCGTTGTCACCTACAATCACGAAGATATCATCTTCTGTCAAGTCGGCAAGAGATGTCGCTACCCAATCATAAGTTTCAGGAGCCGCAGCTTGTGTAATGGTAACATCTGCCGTAACAGTCTTAGTGTTGTATGTATATGTAACCGTAATGACACCTTCACGAGATGTTGTTGCTTCATTGGCTGTAGTAGTGAAAGTTACTGTATTTCCTGAAACAGTAGCATTGCTAATCCAATCAACATTTTCAGAGACAGAAGTCACACCACCAGTCACAGGCTTGTTAATGGTAAAATCAAATGAACCAGAGGTTGCATCGTAATCAAGTTGAACATTACTAGCCATGATGGTAGGATCGTTGGAAACCACTTGACGCTTATAGAAGGTTGTGTTAGTTTCTACGATATTGGAACTTTTATAAGCGCGCCAATCACTGTTATTATAAATACATACATATCTATCACCTACTTGAAGGTAATTCTTGTTAGAATAAGTAACATAAGTGAAAGTGCTATTTGAATTTGAACTATAAACCCTTAAATTCGTGCCGCTAGAGTTGTATAGCCAATACTCAGTGGAGCCATTGGGAAGCAACTTATAACCACCATCAACAGCAGACCGGTTCCACATCATAGCATTGGTAACTGTGGATGTAATTTTTCCATTCTGTGTAGTAACAGTAAGAGCACTTGGATTACTGCCTACTACAGAATTATCCATAGCTTTCGTTCCATTACCAACAATGACAAAAACATCATCCTCTTGAAGTTCTGACCAATCGGTCAGCACCCACTCGTATTGCGGAACATCGGGGTCATCAACCCATTGTGCGGTTACCGTAACATTACTGGCAGGCATTGTGAATTGATTGTTGGAAACTGAAATGGTATTGTTCGACGCGTCCTTTACCAACCAAGAATTCCAAAGTTTTCCTTCAGGAGCAGTAAACGTATTTGTAAGCAAAGTAACGACGTCATCTTCCTCGTAAGGACTATTGGCATCAGTCATTGTGCCTGAGCCGCCATTGGCATCGTAGGTGACGGTGTAAGTAGTGGGAGTTGGAGTGCCACCACCAGACGTTGTATAGGAAAGCCTGAAAGAGTAATATCTTACATTAAAACCTGATTGCTTATTGTGTGAGATTTTTACTCCATAAACATTATTGGCGACTGGAATTGAAATATTGTAATCATCTCCTGTATTTGTGGTGATATGTGAAGTTACTGATGTTTTAGTGGATGAGATTTCATTTCCATCATTATCCAATAATACTACATACACGGGGTCAGTCAAGTCTGTGTTTCCTGAACCTCCACCAATTTTAGCAGCTAAACTAATGCTGGCAGGAGTAGTTGTCCAATAAGCAGAGTTACTAAGGATTTGCATGTAGCAATCTCCATTGTTATCTTGATAATAACCTGTTTTTGCTGAGAAAGACGTTGAAAAGGTACCACCAGTTGTGGTATTTGATGTGCCACTTCTTGAAAAAGATGCAGCAGTGTCTGCCCATGCTGTTCCGCTTAGGGCTGTTGTCATGATGGCTACGATCATCCCGACTCGCAGCCAAAGTTTGTTTAGTAGATTTTTTTTCATTGTTTTTGAGTTTATGATTATTTAGTTTATTAGTTCGTGAGTTTGTAAAACCTTCTATTTATTGCAAAAACGCGTGCAAAATTATATCTTTTTGCCATAGCAACAAAGGAAAAGTGAATAATTATTTTCTTAAAAAGAAAAAAGGATAAAGATTGTTCCTTTTATGCACAAAGCAGAAGGTATGATTTTGCAAAAAAGATTTCGGCTTGACACAAAACGATTACAAAGATGTTTGCAAGATGAATTTGCCTTGCTTGAAAACTAGGCGTGGGTCATCGGCAAACTTAACACGTTAACTTCGCAAACTTAACACGTTAAATTGGCCAACTTCACACGTTAACTTTGCCAACTTCACACGTGAAGTTTTCAATCTTCCCACGGGTCATTTTCTGTCGAGGTTTGTGGGGTCTGACGTTTATATTGCGAGTTCGCCTCAAAAAGCCTAATTTTCTCGATGAAATGGGCGATTTTTGAAACCTTAAAGACCTTAAGAACCTTAGGGACCTTAGAAAAACTAGGGCTCGTCCATGACTTGCATGAACGAGCCCTATGCTTCTTATTAACTTAATTTCTTATTACTTGAGAACCTTCTTGCCACCAACGATGTTGATGCCACGCTGCATCTTCTGGATGCGCTGACCAGCGAGGTTATAGATAGCCTCGTTAGCGTTAGCGTTAACGTTAGCGTTAAGGTTGTCAATGCCTGTTGCATCATCTTCGTCGAAGCCATAGAAGCCCTTGATGCCTGCAGGAACTACGAGGTAAGCCTTGCCAGCCTTGATGGTGCTGCCTGTGGTTGCCTTGTAGAAGCCAATGCCTTCGCCACCGTTAGCCAGGATGTACTGTGTGCCGTCGGCAACAACATCCTCTGTAGCACCAACGAGTTCGTTGACTGCGATGGGATCTGCTTCCTGTGCATAAGCGAAGCTGTACTCGCCAGCATCAGCCTTTACGAGGACTGCCTCGCCAGCAGGAATGTTGCCTGTCACGGGCAGGAGAGTAGCATAGCTGTCGTGAGTCTGGATTGCGAATACCTCAACGAGCACGTCAGCAGGAATCTCGAGGTTAGCCTCAGCCACCATTGTTGCATAACGAGCGCTGGTAACAGTGAGTGTCTGAACGGATGGAGCATCACCAACCTTCTCGAAGAGATAAACAGGAGATTGTGAAGCAGTAGCATAGCAAGAGAAGAGAGTACTACCGCTATTGTACTGCATGACATTGCGGGTATTTGCACCTTGTGCCACAACAGAGGCAGAGGCATCTGTCGGGTCGAATGTGATAGCCCAAATACCATTGTCGTCCATGTCTGTCTGAGTCCTCAGATAGTTCTTATCGCTTGCAGCTGCAAAGAGATAACCCTTAGCGTCTGGGTCGAAGATGCTGTAGCCGCTTGCCTCGCCGATATTTGCTGTTTCGATGACGAACTCATACTCATCGCTGACCTTCAAGACACCATTGGTGATTGTTGCCTCGACAGCGCCACGATTGTTGCTCCTTTGTTCTGCCATTACCTGAACGGTTCCTTCTGCTCCGCTCGCAATGACATAGCTCTTACCAGAAGTGATAGAGGTTGCGAGAACATAATCGGATGTCACAGTTTCTACATGTTCAACAACTGTTGCATTGACTGTTACATCGTAAGCAGGCATTGTGAAGGTGTAAACGCCTTCTTCTGTACCCGGTGAAAGGGTTACAGCCTGTTCGTCGGCTGTGCCATTGACTGTTACGCTTTCCAGGTCGTAGCCTTCAGCGATGCTGAGTGCCACAGTAACTTCTGTGCCTTCTGTTACTTCAGCATTCTCACCATTCTGGAGAATTGTCTCGCCACCATAGTTTGCTGTGATGGTGACGTTCTCAGGATTAGCAATGGTAAGAGTATAGTCGCTAAGAACGATAGGAGCGTAAGCAGCAATAGAGATAGGACCAACACCAACATTGCTACCCTTAGTGAATAACAGGCGAACATAGCGAGAGGTTTCTGCAAACTCTGTTGTGGTTGAGAGTGTGAGAACATCGTTTTGAGCGCCACTGATAGTCAGTTCCTGAACATCTGTGAAGGTCTCACCATCTGCTGACTCCTGAACTGTAATAGTGGAAGTGTTGGCACCACCAAGCATCTTCACTTCAATAGTTACAACACCAGGACGGCTGTCTGTCTTGAACTGAATGTAGTCGCCTGTCGTATCAAATTTCACACGATAAGGAGCATTAGATTCTGCATAATCAGTGCCAAGGCCAGAAGCTGTAACGCCTGTTTCTGCAAGAAGAGCATCCTTCGTGCCACCTGCCCAACTGTAGGGAAGCGTTACATAGTCCTCTACGGGAGCTACAGCACCTTCCTGGGTGAGGGTCACTTCCTTGGTTGCTGTGCCATAGGTGAGGGTGATGGTTGCTGTGCGTGCTTCAGCGCTTTCATTGGCTGTGCATTCAATCATCACTCTGTCGAATGACTTCTCGCTGGGAGTAATGCTCGTAATCCAAGCAGCATCTGTGGTTGCTGAAAGAGCAGTGCCTTCAACAGGATTATCGATGCTGTACATCAACTCATAATAAGTAACGTCAGCAGCGATGGTTGCATTCTCAGCTACGATGACGGGATCGGCTACAGGACCTACAGGACGCTCGAAGGAAACAAGGTAGTTGCCAGAAGCAAACTCCTTGATAGGATTTGTTGTTCCATAAATAACTACATTACCATAGACGGTAACGATGTCACCTACCTGGAGGTCGTCCTGAGCTGTGAAAGCAGCCTGATCCAGTCCCTTGCCCTTATAGACTTCGAGCTGATTGGTGGCAGCACCATCATCAGAGATGTAATAAGTAAGCTCGCCATTGCTGGTCGGAGTCAAAGTTGGTGCTGTAGAAACGATACCATGAACATAGACACCGTTTGCAGGATATTCGGCGAATGCCAAAGCCTGAGCAACTGTGTAGGGAGCGTCAGCAGAGCAGATGTGATAAGTAGCTGATGCAACTGTGCTCACGTCGCTACCCTTCACGGCAATAGCCTTGATGGTAGTGGTCGTGCTGACTGCGATAGCTGCAGTATATTGAGTGCTCTCGGTGGTAGGTTCAGTTCCATCTGTGGTGTAGTAGATTGTTGCACCAGAGGTCTCACTGCTAAGTGTTACACTTTGTGCTTCGGTATAAGTGCCAGCTGCAGGAGAGAATGTGGGAGCCTCGACAGCAACTGTAGGATGTGTCAGGGATACTAATTCGCAAGCAGCGGCAAACTCATAGGTTGTGTTATACTTTGTCAGGTTACCATAAACGACCACAACGTCGCCAACTTGAACTTCTTCAGCCAGCGCACCAGCACAGCGATAAGCCTGCAGGAACACCTCGTCGCCTGTTGCATCAACAAAGTTGAAGGTGATGTTATTGTATTCCGAACTCCACGCGGTGGGAATGGCAGAAACAATACCAGTTGCATAGACGCCTTGAGTGCCTGAGCCTGCATCGATAGCAGCGCGAGCCTGGGCAACGGTATAGGGATTAGCTTCAGTGCCAGGTCCGTTAGGGTTCGCAGCCTGTGTAACTGTTACATTCGCTGTGACACTCTCAGAGCCATAGGTATAAGTAAGAGTGATGGTTGCTGTGCGCTCTACACCGTCATTGGCATCGCATTCGAAAGGAATGAGGTCGTCGTCAACATCGCCTAATTCAAGCCAGTCGGAAGTAGTTGAAGCAGACAAAGTTCCACCTGTTACGGGGTTGCTGACCGAATATTCTATTTCACCTTCTGTGACATCGTAAGCGATTGAAAGATTTCCGGCAGAGATAGAGGGAGCCGTTGCACCACCAGTGTTGTAGTAGTACTCAACTTTGGAGACTGTGACCAGACCATTGCTTGAACCCTGAGCGCAATCAAACTCAACCTTGTAGTACAGGTTTGATGCAGGGCTTGCTAGGTTCACGGTTTGAATGCCTGCGGCTTTTGTAAAGCTGCCTGCTTCTGTCCAAGCAGAGTTGTCTGCACTTGTGTACAATTTGATGGAGTTAACATTTGCAACTGTAATTGCATCTATTGTCACTGCTACCTTCGTGATAGCAACAGAATAAGCAGCAGAAGTAACAATTTCTCCTACAGAAGCAGCATTTTTGCTACCAAACTTTACATAGTCCCATTTATTGGCATTGTTGTTACCATTGACGATGGTCCATGTAAAGTCTCCGTTGGAAGCCGTCCATGTAGCAGTATAACTGGTAACAGACTTTTGATTGTAGTCTGCTCCAAAGAGGCAGGTTGAATAGACTTCCTCCGCTGCCGACGCCGTCAGAGCGGTTGTCATGATGGCTACGATCATGCAGACGCGCAGCCATAGTTTGTTTAGTAGATTTTGTTTCATTGTTTTGTTTTTTAAGTTGTTATTGTTGATTTTTTTGCTTGTTTATTTCATGGGAGCGCACAAAGTTATATTTTTATATAATGTGTGCAAGAGAAAAATGAATAATTATTTGCTTAATGTGCAAAAATCGTAACATAGAGATAGCAAAGGCATACAAATATGCTTGCCTTCTTCTTCCAAAAAACTTCCGTTTCTACTCTTTACAACTGCACGTCGTCGAGATTGACGAGTCCGTTAACGATGGCGTAGATGGTGAGTCCTGCAGCGGAGCGAATCTGCAGCTTGCGGGCGATGTTGCGGCGATGCGTCATCACGGTGTTGACGGAGATGAAGAGGGCTTCGGCTATCTCCTTGTTGGAGAGGCCTTTGACAACCTGCACGATGATTTCCTTCTCACGCTCGCTTAGGGCTTCGCCCGATGGTTCGCTCTGGGTCTCGAGGGATTCCTCGACAGGTTGACCTCCGCGTCTGCGAACATCTTGTTCCAAACGGCGGATGCATTCAGCGAAGAGCGTGTCCTCCATGTGGCAATGGCTGTGCAGGTCTTCGTCAGTCATGAAGATGTCCATGAGCACTTCGCCCATAAGCGACGCGCTGTTGTCGCTGGGATAGTACTTCACGATGATGCTCTTCAGCTCGCTCAGACTCTTCTCGATGTTGGCGTGCTGCTCGTCGTACTGCTCCTCGATGCTGCGGAACGTCTCCTGTGGCAATCGACCTTGCAGAAGCGTCTCGACATAAGGATGCACGTGGTTGTTCTCGAAGGTCATATGGCGCTCCACCTCTTGTGCATACTCGTCGTAGAAACGGAGGATAAGCATGGCGAGGCGGTTGCCGCTGGAGAGGTCGATGGCCTCGAGCAACTTACGTCGGATGCCTGGCAGACGGAAGTCAACGAAGTAGCTGTGGGAGTTCTTAAGGTAAGCGATGAGTGCAGGCACGTCCACCTGCTCCACCATTTCGCTGATGCGAGCATGGGCAGGGTCTTTCACATAGTTGACTACGGTCAGGAACGTGCTGACGTCCACTCCAGCACTGCGGCAAGTGGCGCCAACAGTCTGGTCGCCGAAGCCAAGCTTAATACCAAAGCGGCTAATAATCTGCAACATGCGATAGTCATCACTGATGACATCGCTCATCGGGTCTGTATCATGGTATTTCTCTGTCACCTCTATTATTTACTATTTGACGGTTTACTATTTACTGTTTATTCTGGTGCAAAGGTACGATTTTTTATTGAACATTGAACATTGAACATTGAACATTCATGTTCAAGAGGGTGCAATTTCATCATTATTGGGTATGGCCAGAAGACCATCAGAAGGGCAAAATCACATTTTTTGCGTATTGCAGGGAATGGCAAACAGCCGTACCTTTGCCGCCGGAAACTAGAAAAAAAGTCCCTAGGGACCTTAAGGACCTTAAAGACCTTAAGGACCCTAAAGACCCTAAAAAAAGCTATGACAAAATCATTTCTTGCAGCTTTGATGCTGCTCACAGCCGGCACTGCGTCGGCACAATGGAACACCGACTCGACCGAGATAGACAGCTACGACCGCTTCCGCATCGGCGGCTATGGTGAGGCGGTGGCTGCCTTCAAGGATTATGGCACAAACCGCTTCTACGGCGGCAGCGAAGGCAATACCCGCATGCGAAGAAACACGATTGCCGTGCCCAGGTTTGTTCTGGCTGGCGACTACAAGTTCAACCGCCATTGGAACGTCGGCGTGGAGGTAGAGTTCGAGAGCGGCGGCACAGGTACTGCCTTCGAGATAGAGAACTCTGAGAACGGAGAGTACGAGACCGAGGTGGAAAAGGGTGGCGAGGTTGCCATCGAGCAGTTCCACATCACCTATCACCTCAATCAGTACTTCAACGTCCGTGCAGGACACTTCATCGTGCCTGTCGGCATGAACAACGCTCACCATGAGCCCATCAACTTCTTCGGCACTGTCCGTCCTGAAGGCGAGACGAGCATCATTCCCAACACATGGCACGAGACGGGCTTGAGCCTGTTCGGTCAGGTTGGCAGGAAGTGGGCTTCGTTCAACTGGGAAGCACAAATCATTGCAGGCCTCAACGCCAACGGTTTCGACCGCAACAACTGGGTGAAGAAAGGCAAACAAGGCTTCTTCGAGAAAGATAATTTCACATCGCCCGGTTATGTGCTGCGCATCAACTATATAGGCGTTCCTGGGCTTCGTCTCGGTGCAAGTTGGTATCATTGCCAGGACGCTGCATCGAATGCCGACAAGCCCACGACCTATAGCTTCAGCGTGCCCGTCAACCTCTGGAGCGTCGATGCACTGTATCAGCATCGCTATGGCATCGTTCGCGGCAATATCTTGAGCGGCAAGGTGGGTAACTCGACACTCCTCAGTACTCGCAATGTCCGCCAAAGCAACGCCAGCCCTTACTCGAAGACTGCTCCCATAGCAAGCAAAGCCGTCAGCTACGGCATCGAAGGTGGCGTGAGATTGAAGGGCTTCTTCCACAGCACGAAAGCTCCCGACATCATTCCCTTCGCGCGATACGAATATTATAATGCTCAGGAGAAAGGTGAGGCAGGACAGGTGATGGAGGCACGACTCAAGACATCCATGTGGACGTTCGGTCTCAACTATCGCCCTATACCTTATGTAATAGTAAAGGCTGACTACACAACCCGCAGGATAGGCGGCGGCAAGTACAACAGCGAAAATGAGTTCGCTCTGGGCGTCGCCTTCACAGGTTGGTTCAAAGGGAAGAAGAGATTCAACGGATTTACAGAATAATTCAACAATAGGAAGATCAAGAACTAAATAACAAACAACATGAAAAAGAACATCTTTTATCTTGGCTTGATTGCCATTGCAATGACTGCTGCATCATGCAGCAAAGACGACAACACGGTTACCCCTGTGGACACGATGCCCGAGGGCACTGCCGATGTAACGATTAATGAGACAGACGCTAACTATGCAGACTACAAGACAAACTGGTGTAACTATGCTGCCGCTGTGTCGTCGCGACTGAAAAGCGATGCCGAGACGCTTTACAAGGCTTGGAACGAAGGCTTGAATGGCGGCGAGGCTTATCAAACTACATTCAAGGAAGTGCGTGGCGCTTACAGCAGTCCCAACAGTTGCATCGAGCAGATTATCGACGGATGCATTGACATCTCAAACGAGGTGGGCGAGAGCAAGATAGGTGATCCGCGCGACAAGTGGGAGAATAAGAAGTACACCGAGGCTGTCTATGCCGTGGAGTCGTGGTACAGTTTCCACTCCATTCAGGACTACGCAAACAACATCCGCTCCATCCAGAACGCGTTCAACTGCACATATAAAGGCGTGCATGGCAGTCATAGCATTGCCGCTTACCTCAACGCTCACGGGCAAAGCCAACTCACCAGCCAAGTCAACTCTGCCATCACAACTGCCATCAACAGCATCGAAGGTATGGCAGCTCCCTTCCGCAGCCACATCGGCAACCCAAGTGTCCTTACGGCAATTGATGCCTGCAACAACCTGAAGAACGTCCTCAAGACGCTCAAGGCAAAGGTGGAAAGCTTCGAAGGCGAAGCAGAACTGAAAGCCATCGTAGCCGATTATGTTGACGTCGTCGTACTGCCTACCTATAAAGACCTTAGGGATGCAAACTCAGCACTGCATCTTGCAGTACAGAACCTTGCAGCACACCCCACAAATGCAACCTTTGAAGCCGCTGCAACGGCTTGGATGGCAGCACGTCAGCCTTGGGAGATGAGCGAGGCATTCCTGTTCGGTCCTGTCGATGAACTTGGGCTCGACCCCAATATGGACTCCTGGCCCCTCGACCAAGATGCCATCAAGAACGTGCTTGCAAGTGGTGACTTCTCAGGCCTGGATTGGGAAGGCGACTTTGATGAAGAGAACGAAGGTATCGCCGAAGCACAAAGCATCCGAGGCTTCCACACGCTGGAGTTCCTGCTCTTCAAGAATGGACAACCTAGAAGAATTGAAAATTGAAGATTGCGAATTGAAAATTGAGACACATTATTTATATTAGTATAGCACTCCTCCTTGTCGCTTGCGACAGGGAGGATGATTGCTTTTCTGCAGCCGACTTCGAGACGCACGAAGGTTACGCTCTCAGCGCCGGCACGAGTACCGTGTTCATCAACTCCAGCTTTGCCTACGATACGGAAGCCGACTGGGTGGAGAACATCAAGGCTAACTCGCGACGCTTCATCAACGGTGACGGTCTCTACGACGATGCCTTGACGCAAGCAGGTGGGCTTGGTCCGGTCTATGCGGGTTACTCGTGTGGCTCCTGTCATCGTAACGCAGGCAGAACAAAGCCGGCGCTTTGGACACAAATCGGCACCGATCCTGATGGCACTCCTGTCTATGGCTCAGGCAGCTACGGGTTCAGCGCGATGCTTGTCTATGTGACGAGAAAGAACGGCGCCTTCTTCCAGAACTATGGCCGCGTGCTGCACGACCAGAGCATCTACGGCGTGACGGCTGAAGGCAAGTTGGAATGTCGGTGGCACGAAGAGCAGTTCGCCTTCCCGGACGGCGAGACGTACAGCCTGGCCTATCCCCAATACACCATTACCGACTGGTATAAAGGCTATGGAGAGACAGGCGAACCAATTAATCCGGAAGAGCTCTTCTGCACAGTTCGCATTCCGCTTCGGCACGTTGGAATGGGTCAGATGATGGCCTTGGACCGTAACGAGATAGAACAACTCGCGGCGAAGTCGAACTATCCGGAGTATGGGATAAGTGGCAGATGCAATTACATCACCGAACGCGGCATCCGGCAATTGGGATTGTCGGGCAACAAAGCACAACACGCGGACTTGACTGTCGAACTTGGCTTCTCGTCGGACATGGGCGCGACGAACAGCCGTTATCCCGAGAAGATATGCGAGGGACAGTCGCAGATGCAGGAGGGTTCGATGATGGGACTGCTCTATGACCATCTCGACGTTACGACCGAGGACATGGAAGACGTGGACTTCTACCTGCACGGACTCGGCGTGCCGGCCAGAAGACTGGGCAGCACGAAGCAACCTGCTGCGTATAAAGGCCGCACCATCAACGAAAGGGAACTCATCGCGATTGGCGAACAGATGTTCTACGAAGCGAAGTGTCACCTCTGTCACGTCACGACGTTGCATACCAGACCTCGTGGCGCAACGCTCCTCAACGGCACAGAACTGCCGTGGCTGGGCGGCCAAACAATTCATCCGTATAGCGATTTCCTCTTGCACGACATGGGAAGCGAGATTATGGGCGTCGGCTTGAACGACAACTATGTCAGCGGCTTGGCCCGAGGCAACGAGTGGCGTACGACACCGCTCTGGGGCATAGGACTGCAGGAGAAAGTCAACGCGCACACTTACTTCCTGCATGACGGGCGGGCTCGCAACCTAACGGAAGCCATCATGTGGCACGGCGGCGAGGGAGAAGCCAGCAAGAATCTCTTCGCCCGAATGCAGAAAGACGACCGCTCGGCACTCATAAAGTTCCTGGAATCCCTATAGCCTCTCCCCCTACCCCTCCCCTAAAGGGAAGGGGAGGAACAATAAACCAACAATCTCTAATTATGAAGAAGACATACATATTACTTTTAGCAACCCTTCTCGCCCTGCCTACTTTGGCCGAGGAGCACGAGAAGGAGAGAAACATCACGTTCGAGAAGTACAACCTCAAGAGTGCCGACCTCAGGCAACAGACTGAGAACATCGACATGGAGAACGGCGTGCTGGGCATTGCTGACGACAGAGGATTCACCCTGCAGTCGCGCGACGGCAAGTTTATCTTCAAGCCATATCTGTTCATGCAGGCAAGGGGGCAGTACAACTACTATGACGACGAGGGCCTGGACAAAGCGTATAATCAGGACAATGTGGCTAACTCGGGCTTCTCCATGCCGTATGCCATCCTCGGTTTCACCGGCACGACCTTCGGCAGACTGGATTACAACTTGAGCATCAACGCAGCAGCCACGGGCGGAAACGTCCTGCAGCAAGCGTGGGTGGACTACCGCATCTCGCCTGCCGCACGCTTTCGTGCCGGCAAGTTCAAGACGCCATTCTTCCACGCTTACCTCACCACGTTGGGCGAGACACTGTTTCCTTGTCTGCCAACTTCGCTGACGGCATCGGTCATCCTACCCTATAGCCTGAACGCTGTCACACCATCTATCGGCACAGGCTTCGACCTCGGATTCCAGTTCCACGGCAAGATGAAGCTCAACAAGAAACAGGATAGTTGGATGATGGGCTACGAGGTGGGACTCTGGAACGGCAGTGGCAGCGGCGTGAACACAGCAACAAAAACGTTGAGTGACGACGCTCACATCCCAGCTTTGCTGTATGCCGGCCGCCTCACCTTCATGCCGTGGGGCAACATGCCAGCAACTCAAGGCAACAGCCACATGCTTCGCGGCCGCCACATGCTCTTTGGTGTGAGCGGCGGCGTCAACGTCGAGAGCGAGAGTGAGAGCACCAACGACACCCGAATCGGCGTGGAATGGAGCATGCTTCACGGCAGATGGTATGCCGCTGCAGAAGCCTATTGGATGCACGTCAGCTTTACTGAACGACAGAAGATAGACAAGAACTATAACTTCTGGGGCTGCTACGGACAGTTGGGCTACTTCTTTACCAGAAGCCTGCAGGCTGGTCTGCGCTACGATTTCCTTGACCGCAACGGCTCGGGCAAAGACGGTTTCCTGAACATGCCTGCTGCTGTGGTGAACTACTACGTCAACAAATGCAACCTGAAACTCTCGGCGATGTATCAGTTTACGGGTAGGTATGGACACGAGACGCAACTGGATCGCGACAACGACGACCTGGGGCTGAGCACACATTCGGCAACCTTGCAACTGCAGTACAGCTTCTAAGGCGACCCCCTCTAACTCCCCCTTTATGGGGAGAAACAAGATAAAACATGAAACCTATACATTATATATTATATATATGTGCAGTTGTCGGACTCTCGGCTTGCGACAGCGGCGACATCTATGACAAAGTCTATCAGGTCGATGAAAAGGGCAAAACGGTGAAGGTGACTGCGCGAATAAGCGGACTTGGCGAGTGGGAAGGAACGGGCTACAACATGGCTGTGGCCGGCTTCACGCAGGACAGCAAGTTCGCCATGATGCAGAAAGCAATTCCCTCCGCTGTCGAAGAAGGAAAACCCATCAGCCTCGTCCTCTCGAACATCAGCAATGAGGTGCGAACGGTCGAGGTTTCGCTGACCAATTCCCTACGCAAACGTATCATCTCACTCGCGTCTGTCAACATGGAGGACTACAGCGAGAATACCGCTCACGACACGATTCTTCTCGACCTCGGCACGGTGGATGTGGGACGCTTCGGTGTCTTGCAGACAGGACTCTTCAACCGAGCCTGCATCCAATGTCACGGAGGGAACGGACGTTCTGCAGCCGGCTTGAACCTGACGGAAGGTAACGCCAGGTCGAACCTCGTGGATGTGCCGAGCACAAGGCGAGAGGGGATGCTTCGCGTGGCAAGTGGAAACGCCGAAGCTTCATTGTTGCATCAGGTCCTGAACGAAGGCGGAGAGAACCTCCTCTCGCACAACCACACGGAAATCCTCAGCAGTCAGTTCAAGTCGAACTTCGAGGAAGTGAACAGCCTGATTGACAGCTGGATAGAACATCTCGTACCTTGAGCCGAAACGCGGCACGCCGAATCGTCAAACATGGCACGCCGAATTGAGCAACTTGGCACACCAAGTTTGGCAACATGGCACACCAAGTTTGGCAACATGGCACGTCGAATTATCCGACCTGCCACAAGACATTATTCTACTCAGCACAAAATCTTTAAACATTAAACATTATACTTTAAACTTTTTTTCGTATCTTTGCACCCAATATCACATAACGCACCATGCAATTTAAGAAATTATATCTGGAAAAACTCGGTGCCACCATCGAACTGACGGCCTTCGCCCCTGAGAAGAAGACTGCGGAATATCATGCTATTCTGCACGTCGAACCGAAGGGCGAAACGTTCGAGCAGCAACTCCGCCGCATAAGTCTGGCGGAAGAACAACTGATGGCTCTGCCCGACCTGACAGGCGCCAAGCCCGTCTTCAAAAGGTACTTCCTGTCCGATGCCACCAATCAAAGGCCGCTCATGCCTCAGGACGATTCCTGCACCATCTCATACATTCAGCAACCGCCACTCGACGGAAGCAAACTGTCGGCGTGGCTCTACCTGCAACGCGGCTCGGAGGTTGTCCCATCAGCCGATCGTCTGCAGTCCACCATCGTACGTAGCAACGGCTACGAACACCTTTGGACGATGGGCCTCACGATAGGCGAAGGCAGCAGCTACAGCCAGACACAGAACCTCCTGGAGGACTATGAAGCGCTCCTCGAGGAACATCAGATGACCCTCGAAGATAATTGTATTCGCACGTGGTTCTTCGTCAGGGACGTCGATACACAGTATAAAGGTCTCGTCCTCGCACGTTGGGAGAACTTCGCTCAACACGGCTTGGTGCCCGAGACGCACTACATCGCCTCCACAGGCATCGGCGGAAATCCGTCCGATCCGAAGGCCATCATCCAGCTCGGAAGCTATGCCTTGAGCGGATTCAAACCGGAGCAGCAGCGCTACCTCTACGCCACATCGCACCTCAACCGCACCAGCGAGTACGGCGTAACCTTTGAGCGTGGCACACTCCTGCAGTTCGGCGACCGCAATCACGCCATCATATCTGGCACAGCAAGCATCAACAACAAGGGCGAAGTGATGCATGAAGGCGACGTCGTCATGCAGACGAAACGCATGTGGGAAAACGTCGAGACACTCCTCGCAGAAGCAGGAATGACCATGAACGACGCAGCACAACTCATTGTCTATCTGCGCGATGGAGCCGACTTCGAAGTGGTCAGCGAGATGTTCAGCAAGAAGTATCCGCACGTCCCCACCGTCTTCACCCTCGCTCCCGTATGCCGTCCCTCGTGGCTCATCGAGATGGAATGCATCGCCATCCAAGCCGCAAAGAACGACGAGTTCAGCGATTTCTAGTCGCTTAACTCGTGGGAGTAATAAAAGGAAGTAAACTCGCTACGCTCGTGGAAGTTAAAAAGGAAGTTAAAAAGGACAATAGCTTTAGCCACAACTTCAAGGATCTGGAGTACTTCGAGTTCTTCCTGAACGACGTGAGCGACCTGA